>JBIOVO010000269.1:0-43739 GCA_044867735.1 Pyrinomonadaceae bacterium
CAAAGACGCAAAGGAAGACCCTCCGGGAAACCGAAGGTCTTCCTTTGCGTCTTTGCGCCTTTGCGCGAGAACTCTTTCACTCGTAGCGTAGCGCGATTATCGGGTCGACTCTTGTTGCGCGACGTGCGGGTATGTAACTGGCTACCGCCGCCACGAGAACCAGTAAAACGGAGATCAAGGTAAAGGTTGTCGGGTCGGTCGCAGTCACGCCAAACAACAGGGTCGCCATCACCCGAGTTAACGCCAAGGCTGCGATCAGACCGATGACAACGCCAGCAATCACCAGTTTCATCCCGTAGCCCACAGCGAGTTTGAGCACCGCGGCCGTCTGCGCGCCGAGCGCCATACGGATACCGATCTCGTGTGTGCGTTGGGCCACCGAATAACTCATCACGCCATAAATCCCAACGCCCGCCAACACCAGCGCCACGACCGCGAAGATCGCCAACAGCAACATGCTGAATCGCTGCCGCGCAATTGAGTCGGCGAGAATCTGGTCCATCGTCTGGATGTTGGAGACAGGCTGGTCCTTATCAATCTCCCACACAGCTCGGCGCACCGTGGCCGCCATTCTGGTCGGATCCACATCGGTCTTGACTACCAGATCCCGCGGCGCGAAGAACCCGGCCTGGCGATATGTCAAATACATTTGCGGTCGCGGCTCAGCGGTTAGCTCGAATTGCCGAACGTCTTTGACCACACCGACAACCTGGATCCAATCCTGATCGGACCTTATGCGTCCGGCAGCGATGCGTTTGCCGACCGCATCTTCGTTCGGCCAGAAGCGCCGCGCCATCGTTTCACTGATGACGACCGCTCGCGGCGTTGTGGCCGCATCGTGATCAGTGAACTTTCTTCCGCTGAGAAGCGGGATGCTCATCGTGTCGAAGTATCCGGGGCTGATGATTCTGGTCACAACGATCAGTTCCTGCCCCGGCTGTGGATCGGGTCTTCCTTCGATACGAATTGAGATCGAGTTCCCCTGGCGATAGAGCGGAAGGTTGGTTGTCACTGCTGCCGACCTAACACCAGCCAGCGACTGCACTCGTTGGACCAGATCCGTATAGAAAGCCGAACGACGTGCGGACTCCGTATACTTCGGCTCGGGCAATACAATCTTCATCGTCAGAAGGTTCTCGGCACGAAATCCCGGATCGACATTGCGCAGCCGCAGGAAGCTATTGATCAGCAGACCGGCGCCAATCAGCAGAACGAGCGAGATCGCGACTTCAGCAGTAACCAGCAAACTACGCAGGCGCTTACCGCTGCCGCCGGTAGCCGCGTCTCGTCCGCCTTCCTTCAAAGTTTCGATCTGGTTGAAGCGAACAGCCTGAATCGCCGGCGCAAGACCAAAGATGACACCGGTCGCGACCGAAACAAGAAAAGTGAAACCGAGCACTTTAAGATCGATCGAAATCTCACGCGCCTGAGAGATGTTCTCCGGGATGAAACTCTTCAGCAGGATCAGTCCACCGTAAGCGATGCCCAGACCCACGAGCCCGCCAAGAGTCGAGAGCAAGACGCTCTCAGTCAAAAACTGCCTGATCAACCGTAAACGTCGCGCACCGAGTGCAACGCGCACTGCGATCTCCTTTTGGCGCGCAGCGGCGCGTGCCAGCAGGAGATTAGCGACATTCGCGCAAGCGATCAGTAAGACCAGTCCGACTGCGCCAAGAAGAATCAGCAACGCCGGTCTGATGTCGCCAACAAGGTGCTCGTGCAGCGATGTAACGGCCGCGCCGAGATCCGCGTTTGACTCTGGATACTGTTGCTGGAGACGCGTTGCAATCGTGCTCATCTCGCTCTGCACCTGAGGCAACGTGACGCCCGGTTTGAGTCGCGCAGCAACCTGTAGATAGTGGCGCTTTCGATTCGCGGTTTCCTGAGGAGTAAAGGCGATCGGCACCCAAACTTGATCGTCGCTCGACGGAAACTGAAAGCGCGCCGGCATGACGCCGATCACGATGTGGCCGTCACCATTGAGAGTCAGGCTTTGGCCGACGATGCTCTGATCGCCTCCGAACCTGCGCTGCCACAAGGGATAACTCAGAAGGACCACGCGTTGGGCGCCGGGCTGATCTTCAGTTGCATTAAAAACACGGCCGAGTTGTGGCTCCACTCCAAGCAGCGGAAACAGGTTTGCAGAAACACGCCGGCCTTCGAGCCGCTCGGGTTCGCCCGCGCCGGTCAGGTTGAAACTCTCGTCAGCAATCGCCGCCATGCCTTCAAAGACCTGGTTCTGGTCGCGCCAATCGACGAAGTTTGCAACGGCCGGAGTATCGCGCGGATAACCGTGTTTCGACGCGTCTTCCCAAACCATCACGAGTCGTTCGGGATCTTTGTAAGGCAGCGGGCGCAACAGCACCGTATTGACCACGCTAAAGATCGCGGTGTTCGCGCCGATGCCAAGCGCGAGCGCAATCACAGCAATGATCGTGAACGCTGGATTCTTCCGTTGCATCCGGGCGGCATAACGGAGGTCGTGCAGGAGATCAGTTAGCAGATTCGACCTTCGACCACCAGGAACGGGTGCTTCGCGAAACGGTTTTTGAGAACGTCGCAGTTCGTTCGGCAGCAGGTTTTCGCCGGCGAGTTCGAGAAGCGCGGTGACTTTCGCTTCGGCCTCCGATGCGCCACTGTCAAGCGATCGGTGGTACACGTCGTCGAGATGCTGGTCCAACTCCTCGACGATCTCGCTCTCACGAGCCGGTTCGAGCTTGAGGCCGGCGAGCCGCCGTCGGATTTCGTCCTTCCAATCAGGCATGTTCCATTCCGGTGATTCGATTGATTGCCTCGACAAACTCGCGCCAGCTATCGCGCTGGGCCGCGAGAACCTTCTTGCCTTCCGCGGTCAAACGGTAATAGCGACGCCGTCGTTGTCCTGCTTTCTCGACCCAGCGTCCCTGAATCCAGCCACGCCGTTCGAGCCGGTAGAGAAGTGGATAGAGTGAAGCAACATTGAACTTCAACGTGCCTTTGGATCGCTGTTCGATCAGACTGCCGATGTCATAACCGTGCCGCGGCTGGTCTTCCACCAGCGACAGGATCAGCAACTCCGCACTTCCCTTCTTCAACTCCCGATCGAGCACTCGTGAAAGCTTATATGGCATAGCGATATATTATTGAGCCGCATATCCGCCGTCAACAACGGATTTTTTGGACTTTATGATTGGAATTTTGGGTGGAACACAGACGAACACGGATGAATACAGATTGAATCCGTATTCATCCGCGTTCATCTGTGGTTAGATCTGGTTTATTTACACTTGCTGTAACCGCAGTCGCGGCAGAAATCGCAGCCGCTCGCGTGTTCCAATTGCCCGTGGCATTCGGGGCAGATGCCGATCATGTTTGACATGATCGCGCCCGTGACGGGTTTTTGTAGTGGGTGGAGTTGTGATTGTTGCTTGCTCACGGCTCGAGCAGAGTCTGGCAAATCCTGTACGCGGCGCACAGTGATCATGATGCACTCGGCCACCGCCTGCTCCGGTGAAGTCAGCAGGCGCTCGTTGAACCAGACAGCGTGCGTACCGGTCACCTTGTTAAGACTGTACGCAACTTCCGCCGCGTCAAAACCACCGCGCAGCATCTTCGACGCCAGCAGACCCACGCCGCCGCTGATTGGACCGGTGGCAAAGACCTCCTGAATCATCTTGCCGTCGTGGTTAACCGTGACGTAGAGGTTTTGACCATCGAACGGAATCTGCCAGGTGGCGCCACGCAATTCACGCGGACGTTCGATCCTGATCGCAGTCACTGCCGGTACACCGATCGTTTCCGAGTGTTCACGGTGTTCGCGCGCAATCGCTTCCTGCCGTGCCGAGGCATCGTCCGCAGCCGTGGCTTCGGCCGCGCTCACAGCATCTTCGAGCGGCTCGATCACCGCTTCCGGGTTGCAAGCTACTTCACCCTTCGGCTCCTCGGACTTCATCGAAGTAAGCACCTGGTTCTCACGTGACCCATCGCGATAATAGCTGACAGCCTTGCAACCAAGCTGCCGGCCCAGACGATAAAGCGCGTCGACTGATTCTACCGTGTCGTCAACCGCGCCGTTGCACGTCTTCGACACACTATTATCGACGTTGCGCTGAGCAGCCGCGAGCACATGAACGTGCTGCTCAGCGCTTATGTTCATCGCCGAGATAAAGTACGGAGGCAACTCGCGTTCGTGTTCGACGACGTAAGCGGCAGCCGCATCTATTGATTCCTGATCACATTGGTCTACGTCAATTCCGAGTGCTTGCGCGGCAAGCGTGTGCACGTAAGTCCGCGTGCCGAGCGTGTCCTTACGAACATACGCCCAGGAGAAGTTGGGCTCGATACCTGAAGATGTTTCCGCGACCAGCGAGATCGTTCCTGTCGGCGCGATCGTGGTCACTTCATAGTTGCGTGGCGTAAGCGGAATGTCTTTCGGAATTCCAATCTGGTTGTAGAGAAAATCCGTGTAGGCCGCGCGATTCGGTTCAAACTCGGGGAACGCACCCTTTTCAGCTCCGAGCCGGTTGCTTTCCATCCACGACTCTCGCCGCACAAATCCCATCACCTCGTCCATCAGATCGATCGACGCCGGCGAACCATAAGTGACCTTCAGGTTAAGACAGAGATCGGCGAAGCCCATGATGCCCAGGCCCACGGGTCTGGTGCGATGAACGACGTCTTCGATCTCCGGCAGCGGCCAGGCGCAAGTATCGATCACGTTATCGAGAAAACGTGTGCACAGATGCGTAACCTCGCGCAGACGATCCCAGTCGATCCGGTTTTGTGGATCGTAGAACTTCGCGAGATCGATCGAACCGAGATTGCACGAGTTTGAGAAGTGCAGGAACTGCTCGCCGCACGGATTGCAGGAGTAGATCGGTCCCATCGACTTCATCATGTGGTTATGACGATTCACTTCGTCGATGAACGCGATTCCCGGCTCCGCATACTTGTGCGCACTCGCTACAATTCGATTCCAGATATCGGGCGCCAAAATCATGCCTTTGCGTGGCGGCTCTTCGATCGTGCAGTCAGAAAGATCAGCTTTCAGAAATGCCTGGCGATCGCAGAACGTTACTGTCGAGCCGTCCTTACGACGATAGACCAGGTAGTCGCCATCACGAACCGGATCGTAGATCGACTCGTTCCACGGCGCTCCATTGAACTCCAACTGAAACCAATCGTTGTCGTCAACCGCTTTCAAAAAGCCATCGGTAACGTTAACTGAGATATTGAAGTTGGTCAGCGAGTGCTGATCGTTCTTGGCATGAATGAAACGAAGCACGTCCGGATGCGTAACGCGCATCATGCCCATGTTAGCGCCACGTCTCACGCCACCCTGCTTCACCACGTCAGTCACCTGATTGACGATGTTCATGAACGAGACCGGCCCGGACGCAACTCCAGTCGCCGAACTGACCATCGCTCCGTGCGGCCGCAGGAATTCGTAAGTCATGCCGGTGCCGCCGCCGGTCTGGTGAATGGTAGCAGCCGCTTTGGCATGGTTCATGATTCCAGTCAACGAATCGGGAACTTCCAAAACAAAGCACGCTGCGAGTTGACCATTGCTTTTGCCCGCATTGACGAGACACGGAGTGTTGGGGATGAACTCGCGCGCCAGCATCACCTCTTTCATCGCCTCGAAAAACTCCTGGCGCTGCGCACCGGTTTCCGCCTTGGCGACATGTCCGACCACGCGATCAACAATGTCCGCCCATTCTTCCTTTGGCCGGGCGTTGGCATCCTTCTGCGAGTAACGCTTGCTAACTACTTTTCTGGCGTTGATTCCGAGCTGCTGCGATCTGCTACGTGGAGAAACCGCGATAGAACCGTCGGGAGTATTTCCGACTTTTTTGCTGATAGCTGCGCTCATTAATCTCTGCCTTTCTAACGGGGAGCCCGAAGGTAGAAAAGGTTTCAAAAACGGTTATGCCAGACGTATTACTACGCAGGACGTTAACTTAGAGTGTGTTGCTTTTACCCCGGTTGGCTCTTCGAATACCACAAAACCGCCTCTGGAGAACGGCTCGGGGGGTTGGGGCCGCTGCTCCAGTTACCGACATCGTCTCAAGCGGAGCGGAATATACTCCTTTGCGGGCGGAGTGTCAATATCTTGTGGCCATCTTTTTTTTCAATGCTATAGGGAGTGTTTCCTGAACTTAAACCTTAAGGAACTAACACTCTGTAATCGTTAGACTTTGGGGATTGCAGGCGGGGCTAGGTCTTGGGTCTTGGGTCTTAGGTCTTAGGCCTTCGGGCCTTTGGAAGAATCAAAGACCAAAGACCCAAGACCAAAAACCATTAACTCTATTTCGAGGTTCCGGTATTGGAGAGGAGTAGCTCGTAGTTGCCGATATCGCGGTTGTGGCTGTCGAGCGCGGCAAAGGTATCTGACGTCTCTTCGAGCATCTGCTTGGTCATGGCGATGGAGTCGCTCAACTGTTCGAAGTCCAACGAGGAGACACGCTCCGGCGTCGGCAAGGTAACAACCTGATCGTTCACCAGACCAAAGAAGTTCTCGATCGACTGCAACTGCCCTTCAACCAACTTCACCGAGCGCTCGATGTCGTTGAACGCAGCCACACGGCGTTTGAGTATCTCGACGTTCGCCTGTTGTATGCGTCTCTCACGATCGTCCCTGGCAGCTTCAACTGATCGCTCCGCCTGGACCAACTGGTTCTGCACTGCCTGGCGATTGATCGATCGCAAGTGATGTTTGCGACGGCGATACACGTCGAGCAGATCCACGAAGTCTTCCCAACGCTGATCGAGACTCTGAATGTTGTGAGGGATCTGTTTGGTGCCGGTGAATTTTTTGTAGTTCGAATAGATCTGGTTCTTCATCCAGCGCAAGTACTCGACCGCTTCACGCTCGCGTGGATCAAACAACTTGATTTGCGCTTCGCGTTGTTGCTCGCGCAGCTTTAGCAAGCGCTGCTTCTCACGACGATCGACTAGCTTCCGATACATCGAACTTGCAGGCACGGTAGCAAGATAGAGAGTTTCTGTGGCGAGCGCGGCGACGAGCGGCGTAACGTCCTGCACGTAAGCAGCAGCAACTGCAAATCCGGCCATCCCCCAGAAGTTGATGGGTTCTTTGAAGGCCTCTCTCAGATACTTCAGATCGATCTTGGGAAACTCGGCCATAAACTTATTGAAACCCGCGTTGGAACTCATGTCGAAATTACTGCCGGGGTGGAACCAACGTCAACCAGTGCGACTGCCACCAGTACCGTTGTTGCCCCCAGTGGTCTCACCTTCAGCCGGAAGGGCTTGCGGCTTGGAGACATCACCTCCGGCGCTTAACAGTCCCATGTCGCGCTTGTAGGCGAGCAGTTTGTCTTGCAACTGCATATCCATTGCTTCGCGCTCAATGTCCTGCATCTGCGTGTCTACCGAAGCTGCGCCTAATTGCATTTTTGCCTCGGCTGCCGCTGCGCGCCGGTCGATCTTATCGCGCATCTCATTGAACGTAGATGCATCATCGCCAAGCTCAAACGATTCCATCGTTTGAGCAAGTTGTTCCTGAAGCTTTGCTTGCTTCGACTGGTTTATCAACTGCATCGCCTCGGCGGTGCGCCGTTGCATCTGAAGCACGTAATTATCGCGCGCTTTAAGTGCCTGTTTCGATGCCAGGTTCGCGTGTTCCAGTTGCTGTGAGGTCTTCTGAAGATCGAGCTGCGCCTGTTGCAATTGACCGATGTATGCAGTCGCGATGTCGTCGCGACCCATTTTCACTGAGGCACGAATCTTGGAGTCGAGATCAACTACCTGTGTCTCCAGTCGCTCTTTGTTTTTGGAGAGAAGTTTTTCAGTGGCCATGACCTGTGCGACGGAGTTGTTTAACTCGGGCACGCGGTCGCGCATATCACGGATGGTCTGCTGAAGAATGAGCTCCGGGTCTTCAGTCTTCTCGATTATCCCCCCGAAGAGGGCGCGCATTGAGCGCTTCATTCTTGTCCAAAGTCCCATTTCCGCTCATCCTCCGACAGCGAAATGTGTAATCCCAAAACTATGGTTGCCGGCCTTATTTACTATCGATTCAGCCATTTGGAACCGCACTGATGTACGACACATACGCGCAGGTGGTTTCAAATCCGCCGGAAACTGAGCCTGGAGTATAACAGTAGTGTTCAAAGCCTTCCAGAATGCGCGTGTCGCTTGCGCGGATTTCTCACGCAAAGTCGCCAAGACGCAAAGTAAGACGCAAAGAAAAGCGGGCTCCAGGATTCGAGTTCTTCCTTTGCGCCTTTGCGCCTTTGCGTGCGAAATCCCTTTTAGCCCGCCGAGCGACCAATGTCCCGACGAAACTGCATCCCCGGCCAGTGAATCTTCCCGAGTGCGTCATAACAAATACCGAGCGCGGTGGGCAGATCCTGCGCTGCGGCCGTGATACCTAAAACTCGTCCACCTGTCGCAATAAATCTCCCTTCGGCGTCCCTGGCCGTGCCCGCATGAAACACCTGCACGCCAGCCGCCACATCATTTAGACCCTCAATCACTGCTCCGGTCTCATATTTTCCGGGATAACCCTTGTTTGCCGCGACCACGCACGCCGATGCTCCGTCCTTCCACGCCACTCTCAAACTTCCCAACGTTTCGCTGTAAATCGCCTCGAATATCGACAACAGATCCGTTTTCAGACGCACCAGGATCGCCTGCGTTTCAGGGTCTCCGAAACGCACGTTGTATTCGAGCAACTTTGGCCCAGCTTCCGTCAGCATTAGTCCCAGAAAGAGCACTCCCTTGAAGGGGAACCCTTCACCGGCAGCGCCCAGCAACGTTGGTTCCACGATCTCGCGGACCACTCGTTCCGTCATACTTTGCTCCAGCACGGACGCACCGGTGACAGTGCCCATTCCGCCTGTGTTTGGGCCGGTATCATTCTCGCCGATTCGTTTGTGATCGCGAGCCGCCGGCATCACGACGTAGTCACGTCCATCAGCGAAAACAAGCAGTGAGGCTTCCCTTCCGCTAAGGGCTTCTTCGATCACGACTCGTTCAGCCGCCTCGCGGCCCGCGACGTGGTGGACCATAAGATCTTCGATGGCTTGCTCTGCTTCGGAACGGTTCTCAGCGACCATGACACCCTTACCCGCCGCCAGACCATCAGCCTTGATCACCACGCGTCCATCCGCGGAACCAAACTCACCACTGCGAAGATAGTCCAAAGCCTGTTTGGGCGACTCCGCAGCGCGATACATAGCCGTCGGAATGCGGTGCCTGGCCATGAAGTCTTTGGCTAGCACTTTGCTGCCTTCCAGACGCGCCGCACTCGCAGTTGGTCCGACGATGCGGAGTCCTCTTGCGGCAAAAGAATCCACGATGCCTGCCGCCAGTGGTGCTTCCGGTCCGACAAACGTCAAGTCGATCTTTTCCGCGGTCACCAAGTCGGCGAGCGATGCATGATCGTTTACAGACGCACTTAACAGTTTTGCCTGCTGTGCAATGCCCGCATTGCCTGGCGCGCAGAAAATTTCGATGGGCTCCGAGGATGTTTGTCGCAGCGCCCACACGATCGCGTGCTCGCGACCGCCAGAGCCAATAATCAGTACTCTTCTCATTATTTGAGCCGGGATGCTCCCATCCGGGCCAAACGAATGTCAAGATAGGGCAGTTTTATGCCGGATTTACCTTGACACAGTTTCGCCATAGTTATATATGAATTGAACACGCAGCACCCCGTTCGGTGGCTGACAGCCTTTTCGCCTCATTGGTGGACAATCCAAAGAGCGTCCTGACTATGACGCGTTGCTCTTTATTCGCCCGCCGGCATTGTTTTTTGCAAGCTAAACGGACCCAAGGGAGTGGATCATGGCACAAATGGAAGCGGCAACCGCGTTGGAAACGAATCACGAAAGTGACTATCAGGATCGCCCAATCAGATGCGTAGATTGTAACGAGAATTTCATCTGGACTGCGGGAGAGCAGGTATTCTTTCACGATAAAGGCCTGAAGAACGAACCCAAACGTTGTAAGCCTTGCAAGCAGGCCAAGAATGAACGGCTCGCAGCTATTGCAGCCGCACAGTCGTCGGGAGTGCGACAGCGTATCGAAGTTTCTGTACAGTGCGCCCAATGTGGACAGCAAACAACTGTTCCATTTTACCCATCGCAGGGGCGCCCCGTTTACTGCCGCTCCTGCTTCCTTGCCGGAAGAACTGCAAACGCAGAAATAACGCAACTCTGAAATCGGTATCCGAAACAACATCGTCGCAGTAGTTTGCGGGCGATGTTTCCGTGTCCCTTCTTCCCGCTAGACTCAATCAACAACTACCCACCAACGTGGACGATTGGTCGTCTGTTCGAGTCTTTCTCCGCCTTGCGTAAGACCTCATGAGTAACCGGCGCCGTATCGCCTTCGCCGAAAGCAATGTACTTCAACAAATAAGAGATCGGGTTACCTTCACTCCACCCAAAATAAACGTGGGGCAATTTGCCCATCTCATCGCGCAGATACAACAAGAACGCCGCGATGGCGTTGGGCACTGCCGGCGACTCGGTGCGCAGTATTCGATAACCATCGACGTTCTCGCCGCGAATACTCAACGTACCGGCAAACTCAGAAGCATCACCAGGCGTGACCTCGAAGAACAGAATCGGTTCGCCGCCAGGAATATGGTTGCTGGTGCGCTTCTCTTCTTCTTTGTTTGCGTACTCGTCGGCGTCGCCCTTGTCTTTACGATTCGCGATGATCCTGATGGTGCCTTTTGCCGCATCCTTTATGAACTGCCGCGCTTTGTCGTCTAACTCAATTCGTTCTACTCGTAGTTCCGTCGAACGCCACACACGCGAAAACAACGACGCCAGAATGATCGTGAGAATGAAGAAGGAAGCGATCTTGATACCTTCGGGCCGCTCATGAATGTTCTGAATAGTTGTGTAAACAAAGACCAGCGCAATCAGCAGATAGGGAAGCCAGTTTCCGTTGTTTCTTCGCGCAGCAAGAGTGACGGCGATGGCAGCAGAAGTCATCAGCACGAGGACGCCCGTTGCGTACGCTCCTCCCTGCGCATCGACGTCTGCGCGAAAGATCAGCGTCACTGCAAACGCAATCACTGTGATGACGATCACGAGCGGACGCGCGGCCCTGGCCCACTCGGGCGCCATGCCGTAACGCGGGAGATAGCGAGGCACGATGCTCAACAAACCCGCCATCGCAGACGCGCCGGCAAACCAGAGAATGAAGATCGTGCTGAGATCGTAGACGGTACCGAAGATGTTTCCCATGAACTCATGGGCCAGGTAAGCGATCGCACGTCCGTTTGCCTCTCCACCTTCGGCAAATTTCTCCGGCGGGATCAGGATCGCCGTGACGAAACTGCTGCTGATCAGCATGACGCTCATGATCAACGCCGCTGAGCGAAGCAGTTTTTTAGTATTCCGGATTCGCGCTCGCAACAAGTGACGCGCCCTGGCCTCCTCGCGATGACCGGTGCGCGTCGTTTGAATGTTGGCCCAATCGTCTTCACTCAAATGCTCGTCGCCTTTGACCAGCGGCATCACTGCCACGCCTGTTTCAAAACCGGAAAGACCGAGAGCCAGTTTTGGAAACAGCATTAACGAGACGAACAGGATCATCCATGCGTTTCCGTTAACGCTGGGATTCCTGAATAGCGCGTGTTTCCACTCGGGAAAGTGATACGGATGCGTTGCCAGCTCGTACAGACCAAAACCGATGACGATAGTGTTGAGTAACAGATAAATTGCGACGAGACCGACCGCGATTCCAATCGCTTCCTTGAAGCCCCGCAGAAAGATCACGCCGAGAACCGCGATCAGCGCGAGCGTCACTCCGATCTGATGCTTGAAAATATCCGGAGTGAAAGGATTCTCGATTATGTGGGCGGTGGCGTCGGCAGCAGAGAGAGTAATCGTGATGATGAAATCCGTCGCTACGAATCCGAGTAAGACGAGGACGAACAGTTTCCCTTTCCAACGCGAAAGCTGGTGTTCCAGCATCGAGATCGATCCTTCACCGTGTGGACTTTCCTCCGCTACGCGGTTGTAGATCGGCAAAGCGCCAAAGAGCGTCAGCAGGACGAGGATCATCGTCGCGATGGGTGAGAGTGCTTGTGCGGCGAGGAAAGCGATGCCGGGTTGGTAGCCGAGAGTCGAGAAATAGTCGACTCCGGTCAAACACATTACCTGCCACCAGGGATGTTGTTTGTGTTGGGTGGCGTGAGGAGTGTCTTTGAGGGCGAGCCCTTTGAATAACCAGAGTTTAAAACGACGACCGGCAGCGCGCCGGGTTAAGCGATCGAGCATTGCTGCCCTTCCTTTTGGCCTACGAGGTTAGCTGTCGGGCTCGAACTGGAAGTGTTCGTCAGCGAGCAATCAACTTGCTCGACGATTCGCCCCGTGTTTCGGTGAACGAAACATCTGGTTCCCCCGTGTTGCTCGTGCAACTTCGGCAGACATTAAGTTTTCAACGGTTGCGATGTTACTCCCGCGTCAGGTGGAACGCAACAATAGGTTTCTCACGCAAAGGCGCAAAGACGCAAAGGAAGACCGGCGGTTTTACTTTGCGTTTTCCTTTGCGCCGTTGCGTCTTAGCGTGAGGAATTTCTTCGCGCTTTCAGCCACCGACGTGCACGATCGGACGTTGCTCCGGATCCTTCTCCGCCTGCCGCAGCACCTCGTGCGTCACCGGCGCCGTATCGCCCTCACCAAACGCGATGTACTTCAAAAGATACGAAACCGGATTTCCTTCGCTCCATCCAAAATAGACGTGTGGTAGTTTTCCCGTCTCGTTTCTAATAAACAACAGAAACGCTGCAATCGCGTTCGGCACTGCCGGTGACTCCGTGCGCAGGATCTGAAACCGATCCACGGTCTCGCCTCTGACTTTGAGCACACCGGAAAACTCAGACGCATCTCCGGGTGTCACTTCAAAGAAAAGAATCGGCTCACCTGCCGGAATGTGATTGTCAGTCCGCTTCTCTTTCTCTTTCTGTTCGTACTCCAGCGCGTCACCACGATCGATCCGGTTCGTGATAATGCGAACTGTACCTTTGGCCGCTTTGCGAACGAACTCGCGCGCCATATCGTCGAGTTCGATCTTATCAACGCGCAACTCCGTCGAACGCCACACTCGCGAGAAGAGAGAACTCACCACGATCGCGGCAATAAAGATCAGTGCGATCTTTATTCCTTCAGGCTGTTCGACAATATTTGTAATAGTCGTATAAATGAAAACGAGGGAGATCAACATGAACGCCCACTGCACCCGTTCGCCGTGACGCCGCGCAGACAAAGTCACCGCAATCGCCGCCGAAGTCATGAGCGCAAGCACTCCGGTTGCATAAGCTCCGCCTTGCGCATCGACGTCGGCCCTGAAAAGAATCGTCACGATGAAACAGATCAGCGTAAAAACGACTACCAGCGGGCGCGTGGCGCGCGCCCACTCGGGCGCCATGCCGTATCGCGGTAAGTAGCGAGGCACGATGTTGAGCAAACCTGCGAGTGCCGATGATCCTGCAAACCAGAGAATCGAGATCGTGCTCAAGTCGTAGATAGTTCCGAACACGTCGCCGAGATAGTAATGGGCCACGTAGGCGAGCGCTCTCCCGTTCGCGGTGCCTGCTTCCTGTGTTGCAGTTTCAGGCCGAAACTCTTCTGCAGGGATCAGCATCGTGGTCACGATACTGCTCGCCAGCAGCAGGAAACTCATGATCAGCGCCGCGTAGGTAAGCAGTTTGCGAGTGTTATGGATGCGACCGCTGAGTTCCGCAGATGATTCGGGGCCGCGGGTGAGATGAGCTGCGACTGGTTGATATTTGATGGAATCGCCGTCGCCTTTAACGAGTGGCATCACGACGACGCCGGTTTCAAATCCTGAAAGGCCTAAAGCCAGTTTCGGGAAGACGATAAAAGCGGTACCGATCAATAAAAACGGGCTCGGGTACTGAAGCCCCAGCAACTTACTCCAGCTCCAAAAAGCCGTCGGATGGATGACGATTTCATAGATGCCGACGGCAACCACGGTCAGATTCAGGGCAAGATAGATGGCCACGAGAAACACAGCAATTCCGATTGCTTCCTTGAAACCGCGCAGAAAGATCGCGCCCAGGGCCGCGAGCAGAACCAGAGTGACGATGATTCGATGATGCAGAAAATCCATGTGCGCGAGCACAAAAGGATTCTCGACGATGTGCGCGGTAGCGTCGGCGGCGGAGAGCGTAATCGTGATGATGAAACTCGTCGTTGCGAACCCAAGCAACGCGAGTACGAACAGTTTTCCTTTCCAACGCGAGAGCAGATTCTCGAGCATCGAGATTGAGCCATCGCCGTAAGGACTCTCCGCCGCGACGCGACGGTACATCGGCAACGCACCAAACAAAGTCAGGAAAATCAAGACGAGAGTTGCGATCGGCGAGAGCGCGCCTGCGGCGAGGAATGCAATGCCCGGTTGGTAACCGAGTGTGGAAAAGTAATCCACGCCGGTGAGGCACATCACCTGCCACCAGGAATGCTGCTTATGTGTAGACGAGGAATCGGCCGTCGAGCCGCTGCGGCGTTTGCCCTCATAAAACCAGAGCTGAAACTTGCGTCGTGATCTCTGGAAGAGCCCCATTCGGTTTCCGATTTCCAGTTGCCGATTTAGGTTTCCCTATTGCGCCTTATCAACTTCAAAATCGGCAATCGGAAATTGGAAATCGACAATGACCCTATCGTCTGACAAAAAAAGTGGGCGGGAGCCTCCCACAGCTCCCACCCTAAGGCCACGTGTCCTCACCCCACGCGACCACTTCGTCCACCGGGGAGGTGAACGCAAGCGGATTATGCAATAGTCCGTCTAAAGTTTCAACCCGCTTATTTGTTTTTAGGGTTACTCTCAACACTCATCGCGATGAGTGTTGGGCGGAGCAAAAACTTATAGACCACATAAGCAACTTCAATTGCGCTTGAGGGAAAACCGTTCCTTCGCGGGGGGTCAATGTCTGCTGCTTCAACGCGTCTTGCCTGCAACACCTGGTGCATCGGCCTCCGGGCCGCCGTCCGACCTGGCGTCGCCGTGGGCCAGATCCGCGATCGCCACCACCATCAAAAGGGCGGCGACACCGAGCGTGCAAAGGATGTAAAGAATGTCGGCTCGCTCGAAATAGATAAGGAGGATTACGAGCAGTCCGATACCAAGTGCCCAGAGGGCGGTAATGAGTTTACGTCGCCGGCGATCGGCGGCAAATGAGTTTCGATTCATTATGATTAGACCTGAAGTTAGTAAATTACCCGGCTGGGCAAATAAGTTCCTGTACTTGAAACCGCGCTTGCGAGGCCGCCGCTAACGGCGCCCATCAAGGTTGAAGCGATGCGTTGCGAGGAGAACATCCCCGCCTCGCTAACCTCGACCACGTCATATGGCTGAAGCAGGAAATCCGGTTGCTGGTTCTTCTTGATCGCGCTTACATCGACGTGTATTACTTCCTGATTAGCTGAGCCTGCAATCTGTCGAAAGATTCTCACGTCGCTCAGTTTAGCTTCTTTTCTTGTGCCGCCCACCATTGCCAGGGCCCGGCTGAGCATAAGCTGTTCACGCAGGTAAATACCACCCGGGGACATCACTGCGCCGGTGATGTAAACCGGCTCGGCTTCCGTCACCAAAACATAATCTCCGGGACGAATCACTGGGTTCGCTTCGGGTTTCCCACTGCGCAGATCTGAGATCTTCACGATCTGGAGCGGGATCTTTGTGCCATCGATCGGCGCCGCTTCTGCTTCTTCTCCGGCCTCCGGACACATTAACGGCTCGGTGTGCAGTATCTGAATGGTGCCGGAGGCGCGTTCAGTGAAGCCGCCTGATACGGCCATCAGTTCATTCAACCGCACTTTCCGTTTCATCTCGACGCGCGTCGGCTGGCGCACCGCGCCAAAGACGGTTGCCGGCTGCCGGCTGTTCCGTTCCGAGATGCGGACGCTGACCTGCGGATTGTTGATGAACTTCGCGTAGGCGGCAGCGATGTCTTTCTGGACGTCCTTGTCCGTGCGGCATTTTGCTTTGATCGGTGCTTCCAGAAAAGGCAGCGAGCTGAGATTGCCGTCACTGTCAACCTGGGCGCTGGTCGTCAGGTCTGGTTGGCCGAAGACGCGAATGTCGACCACGTCTCCCGGTCCCAACAAGTAGGTCTTGATTCCCTGTATGTCGAGACCTGGTGATTGAGACTGCGGAGCACCGGGCGCCGACGGTTGTTGCGGTTGCTCCTGTGCCTGGACTGCACTGACCATGCAGACGATCCCAATCAACAAAACCAGAAGTTGCTTAACTCTCATCACACCACCTCAATTGGTTTAGCGTTCAACCTTCTCTCGCAAAATCACAAGCCAAAGCTTGAACTCTGAACTAGATCCTGTTCCGGGGGCAAATTCTACAACCGCCACGTCAAACTACGGCAGCGGACTCAACATAGCGTTTCGCAATCCCCCAGTAAGCGCCTGGAAGACGATCTCCATCCATCCTTTGCCTTCGAGCAATCCCAACTCTGACACTTCAACCACGTCGTAGGGTTGCAGGAAAATGTCGGGCGTCTCATTTTTTTTGATGGCCGCGAAGTTGACCTTGATGATCTCCTGATCTTTGGCTATGCCCTTCTGCCTGAAGATCGTGATCTCCGAAAGCTTCGCTTCCTTTCGTGGTCCACCCGCCATACCGAGGGCGCGGCTGAGAGTTAGACCATCTCGCAGCATGATACCTCCCGGCGCCATCACACTTCCAAGCACATAAACCGGTTCGGCTTCAGTGACCAGCACAATGTCGCCCGATCTGATCACTGGATTCGCCATCCCTTTTTGTAGATCCGAAATCTTGACGACCTGAAAGGGTATGGCTGAAGGATTGAGTGGAAGGCTTTCAGCTTCCTGCCCAGCTTCGGGACACATCAGCGGCTCGGTGTGAAGTATCTGAATCGTGCCCGCCGCCTTTTCGGTAAAGCCGCCCGAAGCCGCGATCACTTCGTTCAAGCGCACCGGTCTCACCGTCGGGACTTTTGCGGCCTGTCGCACTGCTCCAAAGATCGATGCCGGTTGCCGGCTGTTGCGTTCCACCACGCGGAAGCTTACCTGGGGCTCTTTGATCAAACGTTTGTAAGCCTCAGTAATGTCCTTCTGAACTTGTCTCTCCGAGCGACACTTTACGAACAGCGGTTCCAGAAACGGCAGGTTCAGATTTCCATCGCCGTCCACTTGAAACGTCTTGTTGATGTCACTTGGACCGTAAACGATGACCTCAACGAGATCTCCTGGGCCAAGCACATATGGCCGCGTTGCCTGATCGACGTTCGGGGAAGTTTGAGCCTGAACGAGTGCCAGCATGAAGCAAAAGATCGTGACAGACGTGCCGAGGAAGCGGAGGATTTTCATTGTCAGATCAAACCTGCTTTCGCTGAACGTACGTCAAGAACTCAGTTTTGCCGCGTCGAAACCGGCGAATCGTGCTGTTGTTTCGTGTAGTCGTGGCGCCGATGTTTTCTGCGACGGCGGAAGGTCCAAGGCGCCACAAACCCCGTGAAAAGCAAGTTGCAATGATCGCACAAAAGGTGGTAGATGCCAACCAAGCGCATCGGCAAAGGAGTCCTTTTGTACCCTCTGCGAATTCGCGAACTACCACACTTCGGACACTTCTGAGAAATCATTCTTCGTGCGTTGGACCAGCGGAGTCTATCTCTTTCTGATTCATGCCGTTATTCGGCTTCAGCCGGGCTTTTAGTTTTTCGATTTCACGCTCAATCTTTTCGGTTCCGGCGGCGCGCATGTCAGCTTTAACGACATCCTGATTCAGGTAAAAGAGCGCATCGCGATAACGATCGATTGCGCGACGGTAATGGCCTTTGAAGGCGGATCGTTCCGCCAGTTCCACCCAATGGGCGACTTTCACCGAAGCGATGAACTCACCGATCGCAACTTTCGATTCATGCAGTTCCGTTTCTTCCGGATAAATCCGCTGCGCCGAGTCGATGCAATCGAGCGCCCTGGTCGCGGTTTCGATCTTGTCGAACGAGCGTGCTCGCTGTTGCGCTTCGTGCAACAGTACGCGCGACTGTCCTCTCGCCCAGGTCAGCAAGTGATGTCTGTGTAGCGCGCGTACTCGCTCCTGGCCGGCGCGAATCGCGATTCCCTTTTCACTTCCAAAACTGCCCGAGCGGATCGCCTCGTCAGTGCGCGAGAGATAGTCGTGGCAGAGTTGCGCCACGTCCAGGTGCATCTCGGGAATTGCACCGGGAGAGTCGGCCACAGTTGACTGTTTTTGAATCGCACGCAGCGCCGCCGAGTGGACGGACGCCGAGAATCCGCGCTTATGGCTGCGTGAACTTTGACGCGGACGGCTGGAACTCTTTTTTTCGCGGATCCCGTTTTCGAGGAGGTAACGAGTCCAGGCGCGACGCATCACGACTTCTCTCGCCGACAGTGCAACCAGCAGAACTACGCTGGCCGCGAGTCCGGCGGGCAGCCACGGCGCTTCGTCACCGCCGCTAACGAGAATCCACCATAGTCCAAAGAACAATCCGACGGACACGACTATCGCCGCGACCAGATACCCTGTACTCGAAGGCATTCGCGTCCGCCCGGGACGGCCGTGCAAGTCATCAGGCCCGCGCGAATGAGTTCGCGAGGTCCTTGGAAAAAATTGATCGGCTGAGTTGTTTCCCAAACGAGTCCTAAATTAATGTGCTTTTGTCCGGGGGGTGGCCACACAACAATCTCAGAGCCATAATAGTCGGCTTTTTGGGTTTGTGCTGTCAACATCCGCAGATTACACAGATTGGTTCCTGCAATCTGTGAGTCTCGTGGATAAAGAACTCGAATTCGGGCACGACAGGAAAAAACCAATGACTGACAAACAATTCGAAGGAAAAGTCGCCTTTGTTACCGGAGCAACCTCCGGAATCGGACAGGCGTGTGCACTCGCGTTTGCGAAGGCTGGAGCCAAAGTCGTTTGTGTTGGAAGGAACGAAGACGCTCTCAAGGACGTGGCGCGAAGAATTAGCGAACTCGGCGGCCCGGCGGCCTCAACGATTCATGCGGACCTGGCTCACGAAGCCGAAGCAGAACGGGCGATCACCCACACGGTAAAAGTGTTTGGCGGCGTCGATGTTTTGGTCAACGCAGCAGGACACATCAGCAGCGGTACCATTGAAAATACATCCCTCGGCGCCTGGGACGACATGATGAACGTAAACGTTCGCGCCGCGTTTCAGTTGATGCAAAAGGCACTGCCAAGCTTGATCGAGCGACGTGGAAACATCGTCAACGTGTCAAGCGTCACCGGACTGCGCGCGTTCCCGGGCGTGCTCGCCTATTGCGTTTCCAAAGCCGCGCTGGACCAATTGACCAGATGTGCGTCGCTCGAGTTGGCGGCGAAGGGCGTGCGCGTAAATGCAGTGAATCCCGGCGTAGTGGTGACAGAGATTCACAAACGTGGCGGCATGACCGAGGAAGCGTACGCGGCGTTTCTCGAACACTCAAAACAGACGCATCCCCTCGGCCGCACTGGGCGACCGGAAGAGATCGCTGACTTAGTTCTCTTTCTCGCGTCGGATCAAGCTTCATGGATCACAGGTGCAACCTATTCGATCGACGGCGGTCGCGCGCAAACCTGTGCACGTTGATCTCGAAGTTTGCCTCTGAAAGCACAAAGAGCACATACTGCCCCTTCTCATGACGACGCCAAATCCAAACTTCGGAAACTTCGCCGGCGCGAGTCAACCACCAACCATCATCATCAAGACGCCGCCTCGCATCAGCGCCATCAGAGTGGCGCTCGCCTGCGTCGCAGGACTCGTTGCGTTAGTGCTGGGACTCATAATCCTGCTCATCATCGGAATCGAGACCGGCCCGGTCGGACTGCTGCTGGGCCTCGTTACGGCGACGATTCCAGTTCCGCTCTACATCGTGCTGGTTCTCTGGATCGATCGCTACGAAGCTGAACCACTTTGGATGCTGACGACGGCGTTCTTCTGGGGCGCGCTGATCTCTACGTTCTTTGCGTTCCTGCTGAATACTACGAGCGCGGGAATCGTGACTGCGCTGACTGATGCAAGCGCCGGCGAAGCGTTTGCCGCGGTCATCTCCGCGCCCATTGTTGAGGAGACGGGCAAGGCGTTCATCCTTTTCATCTTCTTCTTTTGGAAGAAGGACGAATTCGACGGCGTGGTTGACGGTGTCGTTTATGCGTCGATGTCTGCACTCGGCTTCGCCATGACCGAAAACATTCTTTACTACGGCAGAGCGGCGGCCGAGGGTGGCGATGTCGGCTTGGGAGCGCTCTTCATCATTCGCGGATTCTTTGCGCCGTTCTCTCATCCACTGTTCACCAGTCTCACCGGAATCGGATTGGGCCTTGCACGGCAATCAAACAACCTCGCGATCAAACTGCTGACGCCGGTAGTTGGACTGCTAATGGCGATCTTCTTGCACAGCATCTGGAATGGTTCGGCTGTGTTTGGCGGCGGATTGCTATTCATCATCACTTACATACTCGTGATGGTTCCGGCGTTCATCATCATCCTGGTCGTGATCTCGCTGGCGCTGCGACGTGAAGGACAAGTGGTGCGCGAGTTTTTGGTTGCCGACCTTGAGCGCGGACTAATAACTCAGGACGAGTACAAACAGCTCGGCACGATCGCCGGTCGGATGGGTTCGTCGTTCAGCGCTCTTTCGCGCAGTGGTGTGAAAGGCTGGCGCGCACGTATGCGTTTCAATCAACTTGCAAGTGAGCTGGCATTCCATCGCTGCCGTGTGTCGCGGGGAGTGCTGACGGCAGATGCCGAGGTGCTCGCGCAGGAAGCTGCCTATCTGCACGCGTTGCAGGCTCTGATCAACGAACTTCGGGGATTTAAGTGAATCCATCCACAGAATCCACAGATTACACCGATTGCATAAACGAATCTGTGTAATCTGTGGATTCTGGCTTATACTGGCGCGGGTTGCGCAAGCACATTTCATCAGAGCTGAAGGCTCGTGAGAATCCAACTTCTACCCAGCACGTTTGACGCCCGGGGCGTGGCGACCCTGGAACAACGTTTGACCTGTTTTCTAATTGACGACTGCGTGGCAGTTGATGCCGGCAGCATCGCGATTGCTCTGACCGACGAGCAACGAACAAAAGTCAGAGACATCATCGTTACTCATCCTCATCTGGACCATATCGCCAGTCTCCCGATCTTCATCGACGATCTTTATCCGAGTTTGAAAGAGCCGATACGAGTGCACGCGACGGAGGAAGTGATATCGCTGCTCGAACGTGACGTGTTTAATTGGAATGTCTATCCGCGCTTTTCCGACTTGAAAAACGACTATGGGCCAGTGATGGAATACGTTCCTATTCCGGTTCGTACTCCCTTCAAAGTGGCCCATCTTGATGTTGTGGCGGTGCCGGTGAATCACATCGTGCCTACGGTTGGTCTGGTGATTTCAGATGGGAAGAAAAGTGTCGCTTTCAGTTCTGATACGGCGCAGACGGATGAGTTCTGGAAAATCGTGAATGAGATGAAGAATCTTGATGCTTTACTGATCGAGGCTTCGTTTCCGGATAGGATGGCCCAGCTCGCCGAAGTTTCGCGTCACTTTACACCGGCCTCGCTGAATGAGGAACTGGGGAAACTCACGCACAACGGCATGGATATCATGGCGGTGCATCTCAAACCCACCTACCGCGACGAGATCGTCGAACAGCTCAGCGCTTTGAATATTCCGAAGCTGCGGGTGATGGAGCCAGGTAGGGTTTACGAGTGGTAGGTTTTAACCAGCCACAGATTACACAGATTGATCTGCGTAATCTGTGGATTACATAACCGGCCGATCATACTGAACCGGCTCGAATTCTCTTTCCGCGTGTTCTCCACCCGCACCATGAAGTGAAACGCGGCCGCTCCAAAGAAGCTCTTTTACCGTAAAAGTCCGTTCGCGCTTGTCACGTCCGGGCATCAATTCCGCCCGGAACGTTACTGGCATTCCCGGTCTCGCCCAAACATCTCCAACTTGTCTCGTTGCTTGCACGTTTTTCCTCTTCCAGTAAGCAGTTGCAGCGCTGATCGCGCCTGCGCCAATCGCCAAACCACCTAAAAGCCACCTTGTCCTCTGTCTCATTACGCGTAATTTATTCGCAAAGTGGATCAAGCCGCGCGGTGATCGTCGGCAAGCCACTCAAAGCACGGTCGGCATTGAGCGGGGTAAAGCTGGCCCATTCCGCCGGCACCGCACTCTCGGCAAACACGGCTTCTACGGGACACTCCGGAACACACGCATCGCAGTCGATACAAGTTTCTGGATTGATCACCAGCATGTCATCGTCCAGGTGAAACGCCTCAACGGGGCAAACGAGCGCGCAGTCGGTGTAACGGCAATTAACGCACGGTTCAGCAACGACGTAGGTCATCTGAGATTAGGCTCCTTGGGTTCTGATGAAGACTTCCGTGGCAGAATCTTAACCAGAAAATACTTCGGGACACAATCAAAAGGTTTTTGTTGCCGGGTTACGACGAAGCGGAGGGTCTGGAGTGCCAAGTCTCGACGTACGCACGGATGGGTCAACCGACAAGCTCAATGATAGGCGCGGCGGTGTAGGAGATACCGTCCACTACCCTGCGGACTTCGTGAACTTTGTTGCCATCAACCAGACAACTCCTGAGTATATGCAAAACTACGTCCCGTTCGAATCCTTCCCACCTGTACCTTTCAGCCTCCCGAGCTTCTTCAGCTCGGACCTCAGCCGGAAGATTCTGAGGGCTATCAAAGTGAAACTTGTTTCTCTTGAGGTTATCTAGAGCCTTGGAGACCATTTCTCGAATCTGACTGTTAAACTCCACCGGAAGATAGAGTCTTGCCTTTAGCCGCTGAAGACCATCGATAATCTCGCTCTTAAATTGAGGTAACGGTTCGACCACTGCGTAGAGCGTTTCCGGGAAACCTAGTGAATTCTGGAAAACCTCCTGTGCGACGACTGCAATCTTGCGCCGATCGAGGAAGGCCCGAATATCACGCACGACATTTGGGGTAACAAAATATCGCTCGTTTATTAGACAGACTTCGGAAAGTATCTGTGTCATCTCAGAGGCAAGAGTCTCCAACGAATCTTCGGTTGATTCGGAGACTCTTGCGTTCCTCACTTCCATAAAAATGGGACCATCAGTTGGTTGGTGGTCGCCAGCAGTTAACTTGGCAATCACATCGCTCAGGATCTTGTGGCAAACAGCCGCCAGTTCGACAATGTCGTGCAATTTGTTCAGGGCTGACGAAAACCCGTCTATCACAGCGTCCTGAAATTTCTTTGAAGGAGCAATGGTGCCTTTCATCCATTTCTGTCGGCCGCGGTCGTTTGTCACACCTACTTCAAAGACGATTGGGAGAACTCTTTTCTTAAGAAATGAGTTCACGTGTTTCAAGGATTGTTCCGTTATCAGATATCCATCGTGACGTTCTGAAGCTCTGTCTTCCAACGGCGTGGCCGTCGCCTTTGCATCTTCGGTGTGCGCAAAAACCTCTGGGGCGATTGCAAAATCGAAAAAGCTTTGGAGCTCGCGATAGAAGTTGGGACTATATTTCTGAACAAAGTAAAAAAGAATGAACAAGTTCGTTTCTGTGGTTTGAGCCAGGTTTAGAACAGGCGCCAGTTTTTGCTCTGATAATCTGTCAGAGGCAGCGAGGTGATGGCTGAGCGCATAACAAAAGTCGAGGAAAAACTCACGGTCTTCCATCAATTGCTCTTTGAGAGCGACTACCGACTCTGGGTCTGTCTTGAGGGTATATTGAAAGAGAACCGGCAACAAAGGCCGGTTGTTACTTTCGGTCCGCACTGCGACAGATAGGAGTTCGATCAACAACACACGATTGTGGGCATTAAGCAGCGCACAACATAACGAAAGTCTTCCTGGATCTCCTGCTTCGACTGCGTCTCGAAACGTTGTGCGAAGGCGTGTCATGAGATCCGCATCAGGTTTCCACTGGTTTATTACTTCCTTTGAAATTCTAAAACCCACGCCTTCGGCCAAACACTCGATAAGGAAGCGCCGCACCACAGTGGTAACGTCATAACCATCGGGCTTGTGCTTCATGAAATGACGAGTAACATTCAGGTAGTAATTAGTACCAACCTCCCCTTTTGCCTTCTGAAGGATGTAAGTCAGAGATTGCTCTTGAAAGACCAGATTCCTAAACCCGGTTGAATTGAAAAAGACCGCCAGAAATTCTGTGAATTGCTTCTTCTCAATGTTGGCTAATAGCTGCTCGTAACGTTCGGGTGTGGCGATGTATCTTGAGCCTAACACCTCGCGGAAACGCCTCTGGGGAAAGTCGTAGGATGTCTCCGATTTACTCTTGTCCACCAGGACGAAGACTCCCTGATAGATAAGTTGCAAAGCAAAGTTCGGTTTTGACGGATTGTCCTCGCTTAGATTCTTTATGATTGTGTCGGACGGAAACCCCACATACTCCTTCTTAAAGAAATCAATGATTTTGGCTTTGAGATACTGTAAGGTGAAAACTGACTTGTTATCGAAAAACAGTTGGAGTGCAAAATACTGGAGGAACAGCTTCTTCTCTTCGCTGTAAAGATTTCGCCGCGTCTGCAGACCTGCTCGCTGAGCTTTCGAGAGATCTCGAGCCTTAATCTCATCCAGGTCATTGATTAAGAGATCCAGACACTCAAGGATCAGATCTTCAAATTTGTTGGCCCACAAAACCTTGTGATTTTTTTCCTCGATAGCTTTCTGAGCGTAGATGTAACACATCACCGTCAGAAAGAGAGGGTTATATGAAAGAGAGCTGATCTCAGCATCCTCTGAGTTGTCGACTTCATAAAGAAAGAACTCTTCGTCCAGGAATTGGTAGTACTCACTAGACCGTTGTCGGTATTTATCAAATATCTTTCTTACCAACTGAATTCGATTGTTACCGATGCCTTTCAACTCGACCGCGGCTAGACCGCCCAGCTTTAGATTGTTTCCGGAACCTAATAAACCGATCGGATTCTTTTCAAAAAACTCCAATCGGCTGGATAACCAGACGCGACAGCCAGAGAGGTTCTTATAGAAGGTTTTTAAATCGTCTTCGAGTGAAGCCGCACCTGCCGCTGACTCTGGAAACAGCACCAAGCCGAGTTCCCTTTGCACAAAGTTATCGGTGTCACCGGTAAAAGGTATTTCGTCATAGCCGTCTAGAAACAGAAAGAGTTTGCCTTTTCTGGTTAGTTTCAGCAGCTTTTCGAATCCGAATCGATGTGAAAAGAGTGGATTGTTCTCGCGAATATAGCGATACACCGGGAATGGTTTTGAGTTATCGATCGCCTTGAGCGGAATGTAAAGGGGCACTGGCCGCTCTTTCGAGTATATGACGTCGCGCTTCTTCCTGATGAGACTTAGGATTGTTCGACGCTGAAACGTAGTCTTCCCAATACCGGCATTTCCAAGGAATAGCATCCTTCGGGTTCTTCGCAGTTTTTCGTCCTCCTTGATATCGATCGCTTTATTGGTCGCCTGCAAACGTAGTGTTCCCAGGTTGATGTCTTGTAACTCGATATCGACAAAGTCATTGATAATGTCGATCTCCAGGTCTTTATAGATGAAAGGCATCTGCCTGATCTTCTCTTCCAGTTCGATCAAATACCCTTTTCGAGATCGGGTTGGCAGGAATACATACAGGGCTCGATATTGAAGGAGAAAAACGGCTGCGATCGAAGAAGCGACGCCAACGAGGAATGAAATGAGGGTTTCCATGAGAATCTGAGAGGGCTCCTTTCGGTGGTGTTACCGAGAGTGTTTTGTCCGCTGCGAGAATGCGAGGGGCGAGTATAGTGACGAAACTAGGCTTTGCCTAGGGCTCAACCGCAATCGGCCGCTCAATGCACCCAAGACATGGCTAGGCTAACAGGATCTGAGCCGCAGAAGGGTGTGAGGCTCTCAACGCCAGCGCTCGACTGGCGCGCCGTCCTTGAAACCATAGAACTTCAGATCGGACGCGGTGAGCATCTTGGTCAGCATGATGATGTGACCGGTGTGCATCGAAACGGGAAGCGGAACCTCAACCGCCTCTCTATCTTCGTTTGTAGACTCGCTAAATTTTAGTTGACGGCTTCTTGAAGGGTTCACCATTCGCGTTTCCTGGGTTCCCAGACTCCTTCGTGTACATTTTCCTTTCCAGGATCAGACACTCAAAAGCGCAGACCATCACGCCACACTATTGGGAGACTGGCGCTTCGCTGCCATCGAAGCGCCGTCTACCTGTAGTCACTTACCCGAATGCGTGACGATGATCCTATTACGGCACCGGTCTCAGCAGCCACTGCTGGTTAGCGATGCCGACGTAATCCCATTGGTGTACCTGGGTGCCGTCAGCAGTGAACCCACCTTCCACATCGAGCGCCTTGCCGCTGTGGCGCGCCATTATCCGCACGTACCCGCCGCCGACGTCGATGATCTCCCACTGCTGCGCAGGCGTGCCGTTCTCGTCCCACTGCCAGACAGGTGTGCCGTTACCGAGCCCACCGCCTTGCACGTCGAGCACCTTGCCGCTATGGCGCGCTACGATTTTGTAGAACCCGCCGCCGACAGGGATAACTTGCCACTGCTGGTTGGCCCAACCACCGCAGCCAAATTGTATGACCCTGGCACCTGAGTCCATCGATTCTCCTTCAACATCCAGGCACTTACCCGAATGCCTGGCAACAATCTCGTAGTACGTTGCACAGGATATGGTTCCAGGGCTGCCGCTGAGCTCAGTTGTGCTTGACTCGAATTTCACCCTGAGCGCGTGCGGCAATCCATCCTTGAATTGCGGTGGAGTTGTTATCGCGAACCCGTGTCGCCCGTTGTCCCCCAAGTAGACGCCCACGTCGCTTCTCAGATCGCTCGCTGGAACACTGGTGACAAAGTTGTAGCCATCATAGATGCTTACTGTTATCGAAGTATTCAGCCTGTTCCGGTCCGCGGCCCAGCCGATGATCGCGTTACAGTCCGCAACGTCGACCCAGCCTACATAGACGGGAGCAGCAGCATCGTCATTGAGGATAATACCGACGCCCTGACTGTCAGCTATCGTCGCATTGACAGGGTTCGAGAGATTGACGAAGAAGTTTTCATTTGGCTCGAGCACGGTGTGGCCCACCACCTGTATCGTGATCAGCTTGCTGGTTTCTCCAGCGGCAAAACTGGTTTCTCCAGCAAAACTGACTGTGCCAGATTGGGTATTGTAATCGCTGGGACTGGTGGCCGTGCCGTTCGCAGTCGCATAGTTAACACTGATCGTCTGACTACTCGCGTTCGAGAGCGTCATATTGAACACGGCGGGTGTAAAGCCGCTGTTGCCTTCATTCACCGTAGCGTCGCTGATCGAAATAGTTGGTCGTGCATCGTCGTTGACGATAGTACCGACGCCCTGACTTTTATCACCTAGCTTGGCAAACTGAGGGGCCGAGAGATTGACGACGAAAGTTTCATTTGACTCGAATACATTATCGCCAACGACCCGTATCTCGATCCGCTTGCTGATTTCCCCAGGGGCAAGACTGGTTTCTCCAGCAAAACTGACCGGGCCAGATTGGAATTCGTAATCTCTGGGACTGGTGGCCGTGCCGTTCGCAGTCGTATAGGTAACACTGACCGTCTGATCACTCGCATTCGAGAGCGTCAAAGTGAACTCCGCTAACGTAATCCCGCTGTTGCCTTCAGTCACGGTAGCGTCGCTGATCGAAATAGCCACGACAGGACACTGCGGGGGCGTGCTGAACGGTCTGCGTAAGGTCAAGTACTGATCTCGCATCCGTTTGAACTGCCCGCGCGTGAATTCACGCTTGCACTCGTCGGAGTAATCCGTCATGAAGTTGTAGATCGGATCTGTTCCGGGAAAGGATGTGCAGGTGTCTGCCTCGATGCATTTTCCGACGTTGGTGTCTTTATGGATGGGGGTGTCATCCACCTGATCATTACCATTCTCATTAGCCTGTTCGCAGCTGTTCTGGCTGCCTTGGTAGGTGTGGTATAGGCCAAGCCAGTGCCCGACCTCGTGAACCGGTAAATCGCCTTTGTTGAATGGGTTGTTTGGTGTGTTATCCCCTGGCAGCGTCGTGAACGGAACCACCACCCCATCCCGACAACGATTGCCGGCGTACCACTCGGCAAACCACGCCCACCCGATTGGGTACAGATCTTCCGGCTGCTGGAGAGCGCTGCTGATCGTGTAAAAATTCAGTGCGTTCGCACCGCCCTGGTGCAGCAGTCTCTTGGCTTCATGCTCCGAGCTAAACTCCACCCTTTGGGGGTCGTTGATGGAGACTTTCATGTTGAACCAGTCGCGATTGAAGTTCCGCGTCACGCCCGCCTTTCGGAAGAAGAACTGGACGTTCGCGACAGTTGTACCGTTAAAGGCATCGTTGAGAACCGTAATTTGTTGGTCGAGCCTGGATTCATCGACGTGACCATCGAGTTGGCCATCGTTGTTGGCGTCCTGGGTGTCCTGGATGACGTGGAAGTACACCGGAATGTCATAGTAACTTAAGTTGAGAATACTACCGACGCCCTGACTGTCAGCTAACGTGGCATTGACAGGATTCGAAAGATTGACGAAAAAGTCTTCATCTGACTCCTCTGCTGTATCCCCCACGACCGATATCGCGACTTTCTGGCTGGTTTGTCCAGGGGCGAAAGTGACGGTGCCACTGGCGCCAACGTAGTCGCTGGGACTGCTGGCTGTGCCGTTCGCCGTTGCATAGTTGACACTGATCGACTGCAAACTGGCGCTCGAGAGCGTCACAGTGAACATAGCCGGCGTAGTCGCACTGTTGCCTTCATTCACGGTAACGTCGCTGATCGAAATAGTGGGTTGGACCGGCGCCGCTCCGGCGTACTTGCCGGCACGATCCCAAGTCGCTCGTCCATTGACCAACGAAAACGCCATGCCGTGCAGTGTTCGTCCCTCCAATCCCACCAGACTTGCGGGTACCTCCAATCGCACCCATTGTCCGGTCGGTGGCAATGCGCCCAGGTTGCGACGGCTGCTTGTGCCGTCAGCTCCCCAGGGGAACTGGTTCGCACCCCAGTAGGCCCGGTGCTCCCACATGCCATCGTTGAATTGCAGCATTACTGCTGTGGGCGGGTTCACCGGATCGAGATAGACGTGCGCTATCAAAGTGTCCCCAACATTTACCGTTAAGGTTTGGGTGGCGTTGTAGAAGTAGTGTTGATGTACGCCGGTGACGATATCTGACGTATGGGCCAGCGTGCCTGAAAGCGGCGATGGATTGATACTTGTCCAGTTCCAACCCTCGAAGCTACCCGCAGCAATGGCACCCGCGGGTAAAGCATCCTCCACCCAAACCACGTCCGAAATCGGTGGTAGTGCATCGTCATTGAGAATAGTACCGATGCCCTGACTATCAGCTACCGTTGCATTAATAGATCCTGAGAGATTGACGAAGAAGTTTTCATTTGACTCGACTGCAGTATCCCCAACGACCTGGATCGTGATCGGCTTGCTGGTCTGGCCAGGAGCGAAAGTGACAGTGCCACTGGCGCTCACGTAATCACTTGAGCTGGTGGCGCTGTTCGTCGCAGTCACATGGTTAACACTGATCGTCTGACTACTGGCGCTCGAGAGCGTCATAGTGAACACCGCCGAGGTAGTCCCGCTGTTGCCTTCATTGGTGGTAGCGTCGCTGATAGAAATAGTGGGTTGGACCGGCGCCGAGCCAGCGTACTTGCCGGCGTGATCCCATGTCGCCCGTCCGTTGAATAACGAAAACCCCATGCCAGTCAGCGTTCGTCCTTCCAATCCCACCAGACTTGCGGGTACCTCCAAGCGCACCCATTGACCAGTGGGTGGCAAGGCTCCCATCTTGCGACGGCTGACCGTGCCGTCAACACCCCCGGCGAGCTGGTTCTCACCCCAGTAGGCCCGATGTTCCCAGGTGTTGTCGGCCCATTGCAGCATTACTTGCGTGGGTGGGTTCACGGGATCCAGATAGACATGCGCCACCAAAGTGTCGCCAGCGTTGACGGTAAGGGTTTGGCTGGCACCTAACAAGAAATGTTGATGCATGCCAGCCACGTTCTCTGACGTATGGGCCAGCGTGCCCGAAAGCGGCAGGGGATTGAAACACGTCCAATTCCAACCCTCAAATGAACCCGCAGTAGTGGCGCCTGCGGGTAAAGCGTCTTCGACCCAGACCACGTCGTCCGGAGCGGCAGCATTTTCCCAAGCCTCAATCTCAACTATGCGGCTCCAGTTTAGATCCGGTGTGGTGTAATGGACTCCTTTGTGGATTGCCACACGAATGGCATTGGTAGTGATTGGAGAAAACCGAAACTGGCGTCGCACCTTGTTGTTGTTGGTCACCTTTCCACCCGGCACGTTTCGCCAAACGCCTGCCGATAGATACTGCACGTCGTAATCTGTCATTCCGTAGCCACCACTGTCGTCGGCTGTCGGAAAGGTTTCGAAGATGGTTGGGTCGTCGGTGTTGGTGCTGAATTCGTCACGCAACGTATATACGTCAATCTCATTGATGCGACGCGCCTGCCCACCCGCAAAATCTACGCGTACCCAGTCAATCGAATACTCGTTCTCCGTCGCATCCCTCCACCCACTTCCGAAGCCACCGCGACCCCAGTTAAAGCCAGTGCGGTCACCATCGTTGAGAGCGCTCACCGGGTTGTTGGTATCAGACGTTGACGCGGAAGCCACCGCTCCATTAGCAGCGGCCGCAAGATTAAAACCGGCGGTTCGCCCGAATGCCTCCATCTCGACAATGCGGCTGTAGTTTCTTGCAGTGGTCGTATGGCGCGCCGCGCCATGGACCTGCACACGTACTCTGCTGGCCCAAACTTCCGGAAACGTAAGCTGGCGCCAGACCTTGTTGTTATCTCGCACCAAACCACCCGACACGGTGATCCACATCCAGCCGTTCCAATACTGAACTTCGAATTCGGTTATGCCGAATCCAGTGTTCTCACAAGTGCTGAAGGTTTCGGTAAGTGTTGGAGGTGTTTGATTGTCCTGGAAGTTATCGCGGAGAGTGAAGACATTTATTTGACTCACGAAATTAAAGGCCGGAAAGTTGATTTGAACAATGTCGCTGGAATAATCACCGTGAGTGTTGTCGTTCCAGCCTCCGCCGTTGCCCCAGTTCATAGCTTTGCGATCGCCATTGTTGACCGCCGCCACTGGATAGTTTCCACTAAAGTGAACAGAGGAAGCAGACGCTGTCGCCCCGTTTGTTGCTAAGGCAACATTGATCGGCGAAGCTGATTGTATTGGCTGGAAGACTCGCTTTGCGTGCATGCTGAAAGTAAGGGTAAGGATTCCGAGGATCAAGATACTCAAAGCGCAGACGATCGTGAGGTGGCGATGCATAGGGTCTCTCTTTCATAAATAAGTGAGTTGGTTGGTTGGTTTGCGGTGCCGAAATACTTGTGTTTATAGAAGTCGCATGACGGATACCTTCGTGGGTACCAGTTACCACGTCATTGATTGAACGCCCAGCAACGTTAACGAATAACGATTCCAGGCTTCTTGAGGAACTCCTATATTCATTCGTCCCCGGCAAAACTCGTACCGAAAGAAAAAGGCAGGGTTACCTTGCTAACCAGGTTGAGGTGTTAACTCAAGGAGACAAAATACTGATAAGGGGGTCTACATTTGGAAACACATTCACAAGTGGGACCAATGTACGCCAAAAAAGTGAACCTCTTAACTTGGCGAATTCAAAATTTATCGATTAAGACGAACCGGAAGATCCAGGATGCCAGCGCTCTACTGGCGCGCCGTCTTCAAAACCGTAGAACTTCAAATCGGACGAGGTGAGCAGCTTCGTCAGCATGATGATCTGACCGGTGTGCATCGAGAAGTGTTCCGTAACGTGGAAGATTGCGTTGAGGACATCGACGTTGTGGCCCTGGATATGGCGTCGCTCCAGGAGCAACGCGGGGTCGAGAGTGCGCAGGACGTGATCGATCTCGGTGAGAGTTGATCTTAAAAGAGTCAGCAGTTCGTTGCGACCGATCACTTCTCGCTGCGCAAACTCCGCGTCGCGAACGCGCCCGTCCGGTTGGGAACCGACGCCGGAAATAATCCACTGCCGCGCGTTACCACACAGGTGAAGGATCAAGTTGCCGATGCTGTTTGATTCCTCGTTCCCGCGCCACCAGATCTGTTCGTCAGTCAGTTTCTCAAGACAGCGTTCGATCTTCGGCAGATACTGATCGTGGAGAAAGTCGGCAGCGCGGTCTACGAAAGCTTTCGCGACTGCGTGGTCGTCCGTCTCCCTTGAAGTCTGCACGGTTTTCGAACTTTCACTCATCTTCTTCGGTCGCGTCCGGAGGCCGTTTATGCTTGGCCTTCCGACCAGCCGGACGTGCGATTTCGTCGGGCTTCGCTCGAGACAGAGGATGTCCGGCAGGCGCCATCGGTTTGCGAATGCCGTCGAACACAAGCCTCGCCTGAGGCCGCTTGGCTTTACGTGGAGAACTCTTTCTTGCCATAACGTCGCCTCCACCCTGATTGTTTGTGACTTGAAGGCCGATGCTAGCTCTACCACAAACAGAGTGTCAACAAACAGATTGCTTGCTAAATCAAAAGGCGCGAGTCGGAACCGTATCGTCGGTCCTTCTCGCGCCGTGACTTCTTATAAGTTCGGCGAGATCTGTAAACGCGAAGTTAAGCTTCGCTGCCCCGGGGCGTCTTGGAAAGGATTCGCAGCGCGTTGGTTGTTTCGACGCGGCGTCGTTGCTGAAACTCGGTAACCCAATTGGTCACGGTCTCAACCATATCGCGCGCCGTTTCACGAGCCGTTGTTGCCTTCGTCACCTTGACGACCGGGCGAGATTTTTCGCCCTTTTTTATGATTCGAATTGTTTTCTTCTCAGACATTGCTAATTTTTCGAGCTTCGTTTGGTTCTGAATGTATCCAACGAATTTCTCGCCACACAGTTCCCAAAATTCCAAACCTTAGAACGCTTGACTGTGGTTACGCTTGCAAAGAAGAGGCCACATCCGCTAACGCGCACGAGACAAGAAAAAAGGGCCACTTTCCGGGAAAATATTTTCTTTAGGGGAGAATTTGGCGTTTTGTACGGTCGCAAACCGTACACAGGGACCCGAACACGTGGGGCTTTTGGCGACAGTGTGACTAGATTTGGTCACCAAGCTGACCATATTTGTGCTTCATGTCCAACTCCCAGAGGAGCTTGTGCGTTCGGTAAACCATGAGCGCCAGGCCGATGGCGGCGCCGATGTTCACGTACTTCAATCCATTAACCATCGTTCGCGTGCCGTATTGCACCAGCAGTGCATTGATGACGATAAGCGCCAGCCGAAACTCCGTCGGACCCAATTTGAGGTAACTGATTTTCAGCCGCTCCGTGGCGGCAAACGCCAGAAAAGTGCTGACTTCATAACCAGCAAAGATCGCAAGCATGATCACAATCTGATACCGCGAGCGTTCCGGGAGAATGAAGGCGTATCCGATAATGATCGAGCACAGGAAGACGTAATCGAGGAGATGATCCATGTAGTAGCCCCAGCGCACGAGGCCGGTGCCGCGATACTTCCCGATTTTGCCGTCGTAATGATCGGTGACGTATTGCAGCGCAATCATCACCGACACGCCCCAGAGCCAGCGCAAGTCTTTCGCGGCCCAATAGGAAAACAGCAGGATTAACGACGACCAAACGAGCGTCAGCATCGTCAGGTGATAGGTCTCCAGCCACGAAGGGATCCGCGGCAGAACCTTGGGAGCCAGACGACGCTCGAAAGGGGTCAGAAAGGAAGTATTACTTTTAGCTGCACCTGGAAACTGCTGAGTTTCAATCATGGTTTTTTCTCGGACGGCCAGCGGAAGACAGGGCAAGACCTGGTCCATCGTTTTTATTGGTGTTTTTAACTGGACGTGGCGAGGTGGCGGATATTTCTCTCCGACTGTTGTCGGGTTTTTAGTTGAACTGAGGATAATCTGTGGGCACGACTTTAGATGTAAACGATCGACTGGAAGTTTGGTATGTCGAACCGCCGCCGGCAGCGCACGTTTCTGCACGCCAGCACATCATCGATTCTCACGAGGTAGTCTCGCGATTTCTGAAAACGCGCGCGATCCTGCTCATTCGCCCCGCGCGGAAGCTGCGCCTTCTTCGTTCGCTTCATCCATCTGACGTCGTATTCGGCGCGTTCACGACAGTGAGGACAACTGTAGGTAGCCTTCTTTACTTCTTCCTTCTCGTTAAAGAAATCACGTTCGTTCATAACTTTTCACCCGGCTTCCGCAGCCTGACCCTCACACAGTTCGCGCAGATAACGAAAACTGTAAATCCCTGTTTCGTGACCGTCGCTCCAGCGAAAGTTGAGCGCGTAGCGCCCGACAACGCTGAGATCGTTGATTTGAATCTTCTCAGAAATAGTATCGGGCTTCAACACACGTTCGCCTGTCCACTCATTCACGCACTGCGCGCAAGGACAAGCCCGCCTCAGTTCAGCCGCGCGATAGCTGCACTTGCGATCGTCGCCCCAGGTAATACTGACAGTGAAATCGTCTTCCTGCTTGATCTCGCGTGGTTCAATCGCTGGTCCGCGTCGTTCCATTTCTTTGGTTCACTTCTGTTCCGGAAACTTGAACCCAATATAAGTCCCGGCACTGAGCCCCATCAAGCCGAGCAAGGTCGGACTAAACTCCGGCATCGTGAGGTTGTTGTAAACCGACGATACGAAAATGATGCCCAGCACTATCGTCCACGCAAAGATCTGAAACCGGTGAAAACTATAACCGCTCGAGTCAGTGAGGATGTCGCGCAGAAAACCACCCGAAACGGTGGCGGATTGTTGCGACTCAAGAGTTCGTACCTGTTGATCGATCTGGCCCAGCCGCGTACGGCTATCGACCAACTGCCGGTTCAAGACATCACGGTTTGCCTGGTCAGCCACCAGGGCCGGCGCCGCACCGATCGCATCCAGGTCCAACTGAGTTTGGGAAATACCCTGTTCTACAGCCTCCTTTTCGGCTAGCAGGTCGTGCAACTGATTCGTCTTTGCACTGTCCTTGCCGGAATCAATCATCGCTTCACCCAATGCGGTTCCCGCGCTGATGCCCATCAACGCCAGCAACGAAGCCGTGATGGTGTCGAGTGCGTCTGTAACAAGCCAGATCGAGAGGTAGGAGGCATAGATCAGGAAAAACCAGAACGCCATCTGCGCGCGTCCCAAGTTGTACGGCCGTCTCCTTCCGGGTGTCGGTGGCGGTCCGGGCTCGCGAACGATGTTGGTATTGCGCGCCAGCCAAAGCAATAAACCTAACGTGAGTACGATCACGACCAGTGCCGTCAGGCCGTAAACTGGCGAGATTATGGTAAGCGGTATCTCGCTGCCTCTTTCATGGATGCTGTCAAACGCCGATCCATCCTCCAATCCAACGCTCAGCGTTACCGCACGGCGCATCCCGTCAGGAGCGCCAAGCAGATCAACCCATATGTCCTTGTTCGCCGGAGTGATCTCGAGGTGATAAATTACGCGCCCACGATCGATGTGCAATTCTTCCGGATAGTTTCCCTTGATGGCGCGGCCATTAATGTACGGAACCAGCTTCATCGGCTCCCTGGTTTCAGCCCACTTTTCGAGGTTATCAATGCGAAACTCCAAAATATCGTCAAGCTCGAGATTGCCGATGACCTGGGAGACTCTCGGCGTGCCGACGGGTGACGCTACCGGAGTTGGTGATGGTGATGGTGATGGCTGGGGAGCTGCGGTGGATGGTTGCTGACTGCCTGCGGCAGGTGTTTGCGGTTGAGGTTGAGTCTGGGCCAGGGCGACGTTGAGGGTGAATAGAATAAAACCCGTCACAACGACTGCCTGGACCAGCCGGCCTGGATTCATTATTTGCATGATTGCGTCCTCACGCGGGTTGCAGGTCTGGACAACAAACTTCAAGCTCTTACTGAGCGCCTTAGCTGGATGGAACTTTATAATGCGAGGCCCGGGGACTACTGCCGGGAAGACACTGGACGAGCGAAAGCTTTTATCGCAGGTGTCGAGTGGAAGTCAATTCTTATGTTTCAGTTATTGCTCAAGATTGGCGATTGCGTCAGCCACCGTGGACGCCTTCACATCGAAGTGCGATGCATCCCAGACGGCCTTGCCGTCGCGTAGGACGACGACCTGAGGAGTTTCGTGACGTACGCCGGTCAGGCTCGCAAACTCGCGCGAGACTTCACGCGCCGACTGCACCACGAGAATGTTTACCGGACCGTCAAACTGTTCCATCTCGCGATATGCGCGCGAGCTGATCGAACAAGCGTTGCTGTGTTTGAAAACGATCACCGGCTTGTGGTTCGAATCCGCAAACAGATTATCGAGCTCCGTCCGGTCCTCAATTTTGAAAAAATTACTTGCCATAGTCTGCTACTGACAAAACCGAAGCGATATTAACGTACCGAAAGTTAATAAAACAATCTTTGTCTTCCCGTGTCCTAGTGATTGAAATTTTCTGTTGACGACCGAACAGAATCGTCTTATGGTGCTCCTGCTACCGAGAAAGCTTTGGCTGTCCTCATGGCCTGGCTACTACTGACAAGCCTCACGAGTCTCTTACAAGATTCTCCTGCTTTCTCTATGCCGAAGAACTATGTCCAGAACCTCATCAAAAGGAGAAAGTGTATGTTTATCAAGCCTAACTATCGCCTCACGCGACGGCTTCCCTTCAACCTCATCTGCGCGGTGTTCATCTTATTTGCGGCTTCGCAGGCCACACTTGCGGATGAACTCGCAGTCTGGAACTTCAACGACTCGAATCTGAACGTCGATCATGGGAGCGGAACGCTTACCAGCAGTCTGAATCCGGTGAACATCCTGTTCGCAGCCGGAACAACCAACAATGCACGGCTGGGAGACATCGCCGGACAAGCACTCTCGCTACAGGGTGGAACCGGCACCGCAAACAACGGCCGCAACCTCACCTTCAACGTCGGTACGCTCGGGTTCTCAAACATCGTCGTGAGCTTTGCCACTCAGGGAACGAGCACTGGCTTCAACAGTAATCAGTTTCAATACAGTCTCGATGGAATCACGTTCATAGATTTCGGTTCGCCATACGTACCGGCGACGGCGTTCGGTTCGATTCCTCTCGTCTTTACGCTGTCGAGCATCGTTGGACTGAACAACAACCCGAATGCTGCGTTTCGAATAGTCTTTGAGGGCGCGACTTCTTCGACGGGCACCAACCGCATTGACAACATAGTGGTGGAAGGGACCAGCGCGACGATTCCGGAACCAACGACGGCGTTGTTGTTGCTCTCGGGTCTCGGTGGTTTGTACAAGCTGAAGCGAAGAAGAAAACAAAGAAGCACAAGTGAGTAAGCAAACTCACTTGTGCTTCTTGTGCCTTTTTGCGGCTTAGTTCCAGTCGCCGACGAGTACGAACGGCGCCCAGAAGAACGGTGCGCTGTACTTCTTACCGGAGATCATTGCTAACTGCGCGCCGCGGAGCGCGCCGGAGGAGGTGGTGCCCTGCCCAGTGCTCAACAGTCGTTTGTAGAAGTCTGTCATCAGGTCGGCGGTTGATTTATCTGCCACTGACCAGAGACTGACGCCGACAGTCGGAGCGCCGGCATACATAAACGCACGCGTGAGTCCCATCACGCCTTCACCTCGCTTCTCCTTGCCGAGGCCTGTCTCGCACGCCGAAAGCATGACGAGTGGCGAGCCAAGGCGAAGATTGAAGACTTCGTCCGTGCGTACAAAGCCGTCGTGTGACTTGTTGCCGACCAGCGAAAGCACGACGCCGGTGAACTGTGGGCGCTCGGCATTCAACAAACCGTGCGTCGCAACGTGGATGATCCGGTACTTGCTGACGTCGCGTGCGCCGAGGTTGTCTTCGTTGGCGTCGAGGTCGAGCCAAACGTCCGCCTGGCCACCGGACGCTTTGGCGAGCTTCGAGATCTGCTCGGCCTCCGTGCGCGTGCCGTTAAGACGGGCGAGCGGTAAGCCTTCCATCTGCGCATTCGGAGTTGTGGGTGCAGTGGACCCGGCCACGTCTTCGAGAGCGCCTTGAATTCCGAGGCCTCGCACTTCGGCGTCCACTGCCGGCGCGCCGGTCGTCTTACGCGCCCGCGCATCGTTCGAGTTGAAAACCGGATCGGCGATGATCAGCATTGCGCGGCTATCTGATTTAGTGCGTTGCTGCTTGATCGCGCCAACGACCGACGCCGATGGTGCATAGACGACCTCATTTGTCTTAATGAGGTAACCAAGCGTTGAGAAGTCCCCGCTGTCGGCGGATTTAAGGAGAACTTCAAAAGGAATGTAGTTGAGCGCGCCGTCCGCGACTACCATCAGGCGCTTCTCACCGATGGTTGCGGCGGCTGGTTCCAGCACGACTTTGTAAAGTGCGTTTGAAGCCGTCACGAACGGGGCAACATCTTCAGGCGCAGCGGACGCGACTCCCAGTCCGCGATTCGCCTCGGCGACGTCGATGCCGACGATGCGACGCTGGAGTTTCGACGGAATCAACTGTGCCCGCAGATCCATCGCGAGCCTTTCGATACTCACGCGTCCGGGCAACTTAAACAGGTTGACGCTGGCTTTGCTAACGGCAAAGAGATACGAGTCGTCCACCTGCAAAGCATACTCAACCAGTACCGTCTGGTCGTCGAGAACGTTCTGCTGCACTTCTGCCAGCGTCAGCGGCTTGTTTGCAGTCAGCGACGCATAACGCGGACTGGCAGTTCGGATCTGATTCTCGATCTCTTCGTAGTCGGTCTGAAGTTTTTCCAGTTCAGCGTCGAGCTCGGCGGGTTTCTTCTTCAGGTCTTCCGTGGAGATGTTGATTCCCGTCAGAATGTCCGCGATGTCCTGCTGCCGGTCGAGGTTCTCCTGCTTACGTTTCAACAGCTCGGCCGGAACGCCTTCGGTAATGGCGGCGTCCGTTTCGTTTAGGAGATCCAACAACGAACGCGCGCGCGACTGTTCGTTGATTCGAAACGCTTCGCTTGCGTACTCCAGCGCCTTGCCGCTCAACGGCGCACCGGCTGTCGTATTCGTTAGCAAAGCCATCGAGGCATAAGCGCTGGCTGATTCGTCGAAGACATCTTTGATTGAGGCCAGAAAAGTCGTGCGCGACTCGTCAGCTCGAAGACTTCCCTGTCTTAGAGTTTCTATCGTTGCGAGCGATTCGCGGTAGTTGGCCAAAGCGGACTCACGCAATGACAACGACTTCTTCGCATCCTTTTCGAGCGCGGCTTGTAGCCAGAAACTGCGACCGAGGCCCCGTTGCGCCGGCCACATCAGATCCAGTCTCTTATCGTCCTGAGCGCCTTTTTTCGCCTCGGTATAAAACTTACTCGCGTCCTTAAACTTGCCCTGCTTCAATGCCACGTCGCCCAAACTCGTTCGGGATGCAGCACGAAAGCGACGCACCTGCCCGAGCTTCGCAATGCCTGCGATGCTGCTTCCCGCAGCTTGCCAGGCGTTTTCGAAATGCTTGCGCGCGGTTTCGAGATCGTTGTCGGCGTAAGCAAGACGACCCATTCCCAGTTCGTAGCTCGAGTAAACAATCGAGACGCGATACTCATCGAGCTCTTTCTTCGCCTCCAGAGCAACTGTCAGAGCACTCGTCGGCGCGGCCACCTCCACCTTTCCAGTCGAGATCGCGCCGGTGATGGCGCTAAGACCACCAAATCGTCTGCCAACCTTCGACGCAGCGCCTTCAGGTTTCCTGACTACCATGCGACCGTAAGCGGCCCTTGAATCAGCAGCTCTTCCAAGTCGGAAATTAACCTCGCCGATCTTGGCGAGCATCAGATTCGCGTTGTATTTGTCGTCGCCCAGCCCGACCGCTGCGTTGACCGCTGCCTTCGTCGCGTCAAATGCGAGGAAGCCGTCGAGCGCTTTTTGATAGTTGTCGAGGGCCACCTGATACTGGCCCTGGCGCAGGTAGAGATCACCGATCTCATTGTGCGCGGCTGCGATACCGCTGTTGTTTTTAGCGGCGGTGTAAAGATTAAGTGCGTTGCGCAACTTGATGAGGGCTTGATCCGCGTGCCCGCGCTTTAGCAGTCGACGTCCCTCCTGCAAAGCTGCGCCGGCTTGATCGGCCTGTTGCGGAAGCGGAGTGTTCGCGCGAAGAGGCAATGAGATCGGGAGAACAAATAACGCCAGAGCCAGCACGACGCTGGTCGCCCTTCTATCTTTACGACTCATCTTACGTCCTTTCGAATCTTGAATTACTTATGAATCAGATCGAGTGTCGCGACCAAAGTTGAACGAGTTGACGAAGCCATCATCACCAACGACGGTTGTGGGTCGTCTTTGGCGAGTCCTATCCCGCGGGTTGTCGCCTGCACTTCAGTTGTTGTCTGAGTTTTACCGTAAGCCTGATTGCGGTCCGTTTTCAGAGGTTGTTGTAACTCCTTCTGCACTCCGGCCCAAACTTCTGCGCCGGGTCGAATCGGGCAACTATCCTTTGATTCGCGACAGAAAGCGATCAGATCGTCCTCGAGCGGAATACCGCTCAAAGGTTCACGCGTAAAAACGAAGAACAAATGTTCAGTGCCGCCGATTTCATCGAAAGCAAACCAACGCAGTCGTTCTTCGGCAGCCTGGCTGGAAGGAATTTCAAAAGGGACATGTGCCTGAATGTAATTACCCGCTTCATCGAGATCCGCGTGCGGGTAAATCATGACCGCCGGACCGTCATTTGTCGTGTTGAAGATGTAGAGATACCCGTCACTATTTGTTTCGAGCAACACGCGCACTCGATCGCCTTTGCGAAACTCGTGGGCCGGATCGGTACGAACTGCAAGGCCGTTCGAGTCGCGCATGAACAAAGTCAAACCGATTCCGAGGCGCGGCATGTTCACCGGCTTCGGGGGCTGCTCAGATGAACCGGACGGCCCGGAGGGCTTTTCAGGACTCTTCTCTGGCGGTTTGCCGGGTTTGTTTGGCGTTGGAGTGACACTCTTTGGGCGCCTTCTGCTCGGCTTGCTGGTGGAGGCGGTCGTGGTCTTTTCCTTCGGGCGCGAGGTCAAGAATGCACCCCGAACATCCTCGTCCTGTATCGCCGGCGCGGCGACTCCGATGACGACTGCGCACAAACAAACAAATCCCAAAGCCATCACGCTTAATCGCATTATCGAATCTCCTTGTTGCTAGAAGTTCTTTCTGGCGGCTCCATTGATGTGCGTGCCCGGAAAAAGGGCTAATTGTGCTGAATACGGATGTCGAAGATAATCGGATTGCCTGTCTGGTCAGGAATTGTTTTCACTCTCACAAAGGGCTCCTGTGGATTTGAGTCGTCAAGCTCTGTAACCGCCCGGTTCTCCTGATATTTAGTCACAAACGCTTTGAGTTCGGCCTGCTGAGATGGCGATAAAGGCACGCCGGTTACCGGCTCATTCAAAAAAGACGGTGACGTTAGCGGATCCCGGGAGAAAATCACCGTAAAGTTGTCCGTCCCCGGTGTCTTATCCAGAGTTATGTCGTTATCCGTTCCGCGTGGAAAACTGAAATCGGCGTTCTGAGTTACCTTGTTACTGCTGACGCCGCTATCAGGCCACGGTTTGCTTGTCAGAAATGCCGTGGGCTGATTCTTATCACCCGGACCAAATATATAGAGGTAACCGCCCTGCTTAAAGGAAAAGTGAAACTTGAACTTCTGACCGGAAGCGATCGGAACGAGTCCGGGGACCCTCACCAGTTGTCCACCCTTTCTTGCCGGTCCGAGCTCAAGCCAGTAGCGACTGATCTCCGCTGGAGTACTTGGCGCTACAGTTGATGAATTGACGTTTGATCCACTGGTAGCGCCGGAATTCGATTTTGAATTCTTCCACAGCAGGAAACCACCAACTCCACCAAGCAGCAGGACCACGAAAACCACCCCCACACCGATCAACAATCCTGCCTTGCTCTTCGACGCCGCCGCAGGTTGAGCAACAACTGGCGGAGAGACTTGTGCAACTGGCGGCGTTGGTTTCGGAACCTGCGGAACGGTCGCGATCGAACCCATCGCCGCTGATTCAGCAACGGTGGCTGTCATGTCCTTTCCCGGTGGTGGTTGAGGCTTTGCTGCTTCGTAAACCGTCGCATCGTTCACCGGACGAGCCGGCGGCCCTGAAGTCGGTGCTGACTCGACCGTGAGGATTGTTGGTGCATTAACGTCCGAGTTTGTTTTCAGCGCGCTGTTGAGGATAGCAGTGTCGACGAGATCAGCAGGAGGAGGAATTGTGCTCACGTCAGGAGCCGTAGACAAACCGGCGCGCAACTCAGCCGCAAGCTGACCTGCGGTCGCCTGTCGATCCCCGCGATCTTTTGCAGTCGCTCGTTCGATCGCATCACTGAAACCTCGCGGAACGTCAGACACCACTTCACGCAGTGGCTTCGGCATCGTCGCCACGTGTTCACGGCGCAACTCGTGCAGCGTGTTACCGGAAAAACAACGTCTGCCGAGGATCATTTCGTAGAAAACGAGTCCGAGGCTGTAGATATCCGCGCGCCCGTCGATCTCCGTGCTCTCGTCGCGCGGAATCTCACCCCATTGTTCCGGCGACATGTAGTAAGGGGTGCCCAGCACCTGCCCGGCCATCGTGAGTGCGGTGTTTCCACCGTTGTCACCACCGGCAATCTCACGCATCTTCGCGATGCCTAAGTCGAGCAACTTGATCACCGGAGGCCCGTCGTCGGCCTTTCCGATCATGATGTTTTCCGGCTTTAGATCACGATGCACCACACCCATCGAGTGTGCCGTATCGAGCACGCTCATGATCGGCGTCAGAATCTCGAGCGCTTCGGCGGCGGAGAAACGTCCACGCGTTTTGATCGCGAGATCGAGCGTGTGACCTTCGACGTACTCCATCACCATGTAGATGGTGCCGTCGGCAGCCGTGCGGAGATCGTAAACGGTGACTGCGTTTGCGTGGCGAAAGCGTCGGGCCGCCTGCCCCTCGCGCCTGAATCGTCGCAGCCACTCCGCATTCGTGCGCACCTCCGGTGGCAGCACTTTGATGGCAACACGATCGCCGAGCAGGATGTGACGCGCACGATAGACCGCGCCCATGCCGCCCTTCCCGAGCAGCGCCTCCATCTGGTACTGCCCATCGAGCACGGTGTCAACGATCGACGCGGGATCGGCCTCAAGGACCTCACCATCGATCGAACAGAAACTCACGCTATCGTCGTATTTTGCTTTACAGGCGGTGCAATATTTCATTCGGGACTTAAACACTCGAGCGCATCCGGGGCTCGGGTCTTTTAGTCTACCATTGCATCCACAGATTACACAGATTTCATAAACCAATCTTTGTGTAATCTGTGGATGGCTATCTTAGGGGTAGATTTTGCGGGCGTATTCCTCAACCATGCGATCGCTGTTGTACTTCGGCGCGAGCGTCTGGATCGCTCGCTTCATCATTGCTATCCACGGGTGAGGAAATCCATCCGGCTCGTGATGATAGAACAGCGGCACAACCTCCAGTTCGAGCTTGCGATAGAGCGACTCAGCATCGAACTTATCGATCTCGGCAACGGGACCATTCTCCACGCCATTCCCGATCGCAAAGCCATTAGTGCCGTCGTAACCTTCGAGCCACCAGCCGTCGAGTATCGAAAGGTTCAAGCCGCCGTTGATTGCGACTTTCTCGCCGCTCGTACCTGAAGCCTCCTGTGGACGCCGCGGCACGTTCAACCACACATCAACTGATTGGACCAACTGGCGCGCTATCTCCTGATCGTAATCTTCGAGAAACACTGCGCGCTGCCTGACTGCCGGATCATATTTCCACTGTGCAATCTGTTGCAGGACCAACTTCGATC
>JBIOVO010000270.1:0-11307 GCA_044867735.1 Pyrinomonadaceae bacterium
GCCGTCAGGATTGAGACACACGCGACCGGATGGTCTTTGTCCGGTCGATTGTGTTAATCCTGTGGCGTGAAGCGTGAGCGCATCGATAAGCTGTTAGTCGATCGAGGTCTCGCCGAATCGCGCACCAGGGCACAGGCGATGGTGATGGCGGGAGTAGTGCTCGTTAACGAGCAGCGCGTCGAAAAACCTTCCCAACAGTTTGATACCAGCTCATCAATTCGTGTCAAAGGCGGAGACGATCCAACGAGTCGTTACGTCGGTCGCGGAGGTCTGAAACTCGAAGCCGCGTTGCGTGAGTTTCAGATCGACGTCAGTGGTTGGGTGTGTTTGGACGTCGGTGCGTCCACCGGTGGATTTACTGACTGCCTGTTGCAACACGGCGCGAAAAGGGTAGTGGCGATCGACGTGGGCCATAACCAGATCGACTGGCGTTTGCGCAACGATCCGCGGGTCGAGGTGCGTGAAGGCGTGAACGCGCGTTACCTGCGGCCGGAGGATTTTGCGGAGAAGTTTGATCTGGCGGTGATGGACGTTTCGTTCATCTCGGCGACGAAAGTGCTGCCTGCGATTGTGCCGTTGGTACGCGGCGTAATCGTGACGTTGATCAAGCCACAGTTTGAGGTTGGCAAGGGAGAAGTTGGCGGCGGCGGGATCGTGCGGGATGCGGCGAAGCGAGCGCGAGCGGTTGAAGAAGTGAATAAGGCCGCCGGCGAACTTGGTTTGCAGGTTATGGGTGTGATGCAGTCGCCGATCGAAGGAGCTGAGGGGAATATTGAATTTCTTGCGTTGTATGAGAAGGCTCAAAAGGGAGAATAGGTCCTATATGTCCTATAGGACCTATTCCCTGCCTTTGCGCGAGAAACTGCTTCCGCGTATTCTTCGCACCAATGTCATCAATCAAGCGGATCGGCATCGTCCTCAAACCGCATCAGCCTGAGGCACTGAGGACAATCTGCGAGCTCGTCGAGTGGCTGGCGGAGCGCGACATTAAAGTCGTTGGTGGACCAGAGCTGGAACGGGAGCGGATTGAACATCAAACAGGCTGCGCGGTTGATGAAGTTTCGAAGGACAGGCTAGCCAGTGACGTTGACCTGATGCTGGTCCTCGGCGGTGATGGCACCATGATTGCCACTGCGCGGATGATCGGCGATCAGGAAGTGCCGGTCATCGGTGTTAACTACGGCGGTCTCGGCTATCTCGCCGAATTCCGCATCGAAGAACTCTACACTGGTCTCGAAGCCGTTCTCTCCGGCAACTATCGTCTCGACAAACGCATGATGCTCGACGTTGAGTTGCGGCGTGAAGACGCTGTGCTGGACCGCAGTCGCGTGCTTAACGACGTCGTCATCAACAAGTCGGCGCTCGCCCGCATCATCGAGATCGAGACCTACTTCAACGGCCAGTTTGTTAACTCGTTTCGCTCCGATGGTCTAATCGTTTCCACGCCGACCGGCTCCACTGCCTACAATCTCTCCGCCGGTGGCCCAATGATCTTTCCGTCGATGAATGCGGTTGTGATAACTCCGATCTGTCCGTTTACACTCTCCAATCGCCCGATCGTAGTCCCCGACAACAGCGAGATCGAACTACGATTGAAGACGGACCACGAAGAGGTTGCACTGACGCTCGATGGCCAGGTTGGATTACCGCTCAAGATCGGGGATGTGGTTGTAATCCGAAAGAGCCGCACGACTTTTAATCTCGTTCAGCCAAGTAATAGAAACTACTTCGACGTTTTGCGCGACAAGCTTCGCTGGGGTCGCTAAAGTTCAACTTCAAAGACTAAAACCATGTCTGACAAAGAAGAAAATAGAGTAGGTCGGGACGCGTTTGAGCGCGAGATCGCGACGGACCTTGACGAAGAGACTCCCGATAAGCCTAAAGGCATACCGTTGCATACGAAGATTTTGATCGGGCTGATCGTCGGAGTGGCGGCGGGCGTGACGGTCAACCGTATTTTCGGCGGCGATCATCAGCGCGTCGTCTGGATCGTCGACAACATCACACAGCCGGTGGGCCAATTATTCTTACGCCTGCTGCTGATGATTGTCGTGGTGCTTGTGTTTTCGTCGCTCGTGGTTGGAGTTGCCGGCATTGGCGACATTCGCAAGCTTGGGCGCGTGGGCCTGAAGTCGTTTGGCTACTGTCTGGTGATTTCTGCGATCTCAGCCGTGATTGGAATCACGCTCGCTAACACGATCCAACCAGGCCGCCGAATCGATCCAGCCACTTCAGCCGCCTTGCAGCAACGGTACGCCACCGACGCTACCAAAACAGTCGAATCCGCGAAGCAGGCGGGCACAACGGCGAAGCCGCTGATGCAAGTGGTGGAAACGATAGTTCCGAAGAATCCGTTTTATGCAATCGCGGGCAAGGAAGATCCGAACATGCTTCACATCATGTTCTTCGCGCTCGTAATCGGTGTCGCGGTTACGCTGCTTCCCGTGACTGTGACCGCGCCGTTTCTGCGCGTGCTCGAAGGTCTGTATGAGATCACCGCCAAAGTGATCGAGATGATCATGAAGTTTGCGCCGTATGCCGTGGCGTGTCTGTTGTTCAATAACACGGCGCGGTTCGGGTTGGACTTGTTGCAGGCACTGGCGTGGTTTGTGTTGACTGTGCTGCTCGGTTTGTCGCTGCACATGTTTGTCGTCTACTCACTATCGATCTACTTTCTTTCGCGCATTTCTCCGTTCGAGTTTTTCCGGCGCATAAAAACGGTGATCCTCACTGCGTTCTCCACTTCATCTTCGAATGCGACTCTGCCGACGGCGTTGCGAGTTTCGGAACGGAACCTCGGCGTGCCGCAGGAGATCAATAGTTTCGTGTTGACCGTGGGCGCGACGGCGAATCAGAACGGCACTGCGCTTTACGAAGGAGTGACGGTGCTGTTTCTGGCCCAACTCGCCGGAGTTGATCTAACGTTGGGCCAACAGTTGATGGTGGTCTACCTGGCGATACTCGGTGGCGTCGGCACGGCCGGTGTTCCTTCGGGATCGATCCCGTTCATCATCGGCGTGCTGGTAACTATCGGCGTGAATCCCGCGCTGATCGCGATCATTCTGGGCGTCGATCGTATACTCGACATGTGTCGCACAACGTTGAACGTTACCGGCGATCTGACCGCCGCCACGTATGTTGCTCGTTCGGAAGGTTACGAATTGTTGAAGCCACACGAACCGGCTTTGGTTCATGCCGGTGTGCCGGTTACGGAGCGCTGAATGGATTAAACTTCACGGCACAACCTGTGCATACGGCAACCGGTTAGTCTCTTATTTGCGCGCTGAGGTGGAACTATGGTTTTTCCGCTGTATGACGACAATACCGACCGAGGCCGGACGCCGTTTGTTAACTATGCACTCATCGCTATCAATGTTTTTGTCTTTGTTGTTCTTCAAAGGCTTGGTAGTAATGAGCAGTTCACTTACGCGTTGTCCACAGTGCCGTATGAAATCGTGACTGGCCGCGATGTGGTAGTTCCGACGCCGGTCCCGGTTTATCTAACGCTTCTAACTTCGATGTTCATGCACGGCGGCTTCCTTCACCTCGCCGGAAACATGCTCTTCCTTTGGATCTTTGGAGACAACATCGAGGATCGACTCGGCCACGTCAGATACCTGGTTTTCTACCTCATTTGCGGTCTACTTGCGTCGTTGGCCCACGTGTTTGCGACGGCGGTGCTTTCAGGTGACGATCAGAGCATGATGATTCCGAGCCTTGGCGCATCGGGCGCGATCTCGGGTGTGTTGGGTGGGTATATTCTGCTGCATCCTTCTCGGCGTGTAACCGTGATCCTTTTCCGTTTTCTTACCCAGGTTCCTGCGTACGTCGCGATCGGATTGTGGTTTCTGTTCCAGTTGATCAGTGGGCTGGGAATGCTGGGCGGTGGCCCGCAGCAGGGCGGCGTTGCTTATGCCGCGCACATCGGCGGCTTTGTGGCCGGGCTCGTGCTGATCAAGTTCTTCGACATGGGCCGCGGTGATCGTCGCGCGACAGCTTATTAACCATCCGCAGATTGCACAGATTGAGTAAAAAATCCGCTTAATCTGCGTAATCTGCGGATTTTGTGTCTTAGTGTCTTTGTGGTAAAGATCTGAATCGTGTTACCAACAAACCAGCAATGTCTCGATATTCAATCGACGCCACGCGCTGAGATGAATCTTTTTCCTCTCGATACGTTTCCGTACGAGTTTCCGGGCAGTGAAATCAAGATCAATTTCGAGATCACCGAGTTCACGGCCATCTGCCCGTTCTCAGACTTTCCTGACTTCGCTACGATTCGTCTCCAGTACGTTCCGAACGAACGATGCGTCGAATTGAAGAGTTTGAAGCTCTACATCAACTCATTCAGAAACGTGAAAATCTTCCACGAGCACGTGATCAACATCATCCTCGAAGATTTCGTCGCCGCCTGCGAACCGCTGAGCGTGGACATCGAAGGCGACTTTCACGTCCGCGGGAACATCAAGACCATCGTGAGGGCCGCTTACGTCAAATCATAACGACAGGATTACAAGACTTGCAGGATGACTCCTGTAAATTCTGCAAATCATGGTCAAGGCATTTCCGGGTTGTGGCGAAGGTATCGAAGCCTTCCGAGAAATGTCGTTGCTATTAGTCTTGTCAGCCTGCTCAACGATGCTTCCAGTGAGATAATTTATCCGTTACTACCGGTTTTTCTGGCGACGAGTTTGGGCGCGTCGGCCAGGGCGATTGGTGTGATTGAAGGGCTGGCTGAGTCAGTCTCAAGTTTGCTCAAACTGTTTGCTGGATATCTCAGCGACCGGCTTGGGAGCCGAAAGCCGCTGGTCGTGGCCGGATACTCGCTCGCTTCGGTTGCAAGACCGCTGCTCGCCTTCGCACAAACCTGGCCTCAGGTGCTGGCGATTCGACTAACCGATCGCGTCGGCAAGGGAATCAGAACAGCGCCGCGTGATGCGATGATCGCCGACCAGGTACCGTTACAACAACGCGGCATCGCTTTTGGTTTTCACCGCGCGATGGATCACGCCGGCGCAGTCATCGGGCCGCTATTTGGCTACCTGCTCTTCATCTTCTTTGTCACCAATTCCCAGTCGCCGGCCAAAAGCGAGTTTGCAAAAATATTCTTCGTTGCTTCGATACCCGCTTTGATGGCAGTAATGGTGGCGATCTTTTTCATGCGAGAATCGCCGGTGCAGCGCCACGCGGGTCCTGAATTACCGAAGCTCTCGCTGCGGGGATTTGATAAGAACTTCAAACGCTTTCTCCTGGTCCTCGCGCTGTTCACACTCTCAAACTCTTCCGACGCCTTTTTGATCCTGCGAGCGGTGGATGCTGGAATCCCACTCTCGATGGCGCCATTGCTCTGGGCCGCGCATCACGGCACAAAAGTTTTGAGTTCGTTGTTTGGTGGAGATCTTTCGGATCGTTTGGGACGCAAGCGTTTGATCGTTTCCGGCTGGGTGCTTTACGCTGCCGTATATGCAGGATTTGCTTTTGCGACCCAGCAGGTTTCACTCTGGATTCTCTTTCTGATCTATGGAATCTACTTCGGTTTGGTGGAAGGAGCCGAGAAGGCGCTCGTTGCCGATCTCGTACAACCGGAGCAGCGCGGCACGGCTTACGGTCTGTACAATCTTGCTTTCGGTGTGACAGTGTTTCCTGCGTCGCTTCTGATGGGTATGATCTGGGACTGGAAAGGACCGACAACGGCGTTTCTGGTCAGTGCGGTAATGGGTGCAACCGCAGCGGTACTTTTGTTAATTCTCGTCAGGACGCATCCGGAACCGCCCGCGGTCCTCAGCGCCTGAGAAGAAAGGATTTTCTGCATGAGACGCAGATTGTTAAATCGCTATCCGGGCTTATCGACGGCCATCGGTTACTACCTCAGCGGTATGGAAGAGGTTCGCAACCAGGTGACTTCAGCGGTGAAACCGATTCCCGATGACTTGATCGGCAAGCCGGCCTTTCTCGGCGCCCACTCAATCGGCGGCCTCGTGCTTCACATTGGCGAAGCCGAGTGGTTTTGGATGCAGATGGTTGTCAGCGGACACGAACTCACCGAGGAAGATAAGAAAGCGGCTTACTGGGACGTGCTCGACGACGTTGAGGGCGTTGCGCGAAAGGGTTTCACTACTGATTTTTGCTTGCAGGAGATCGAACGAATTCGCAATCAAACTCGCGACGTGCTGTTCGCATTTAACGATAAGGATCTCGAACGCATTATCACGTACGAACGAAAAGGTGAGACTACCGAATACAATCTGCGCTGGATTCTGCATCGTCTCATCGATCACGAAGCGCAGCACAAGGGACAGATTCTGATGTTGAAGCGACTGATGGCAATATAGGTCCTTCAGTCTTACAGGACCTATATCTATTAATGAACTACACGGTAATTAAGACCGCCGATGATCTTCGGAAAGCAGTCGAGAAACTCACAAGCCAACCCGTAGTCGGGCTGGACACGGAAACTACTGAGCTCGATCCTTATACCTCACGCCTGCGACTGATCCAGCTCGCCACACCAGATCAGGTTTTCATTTTCGACTTCGACCACTTCAACAACGGCGATGGCACGATGAGCGACGCGTTGGCTCCGCTGCGCCGCCTGCTCGCAGCGCCGCGGCCGATCAAGATCGCGCACAACGCGAAATTCGACGCAAAGTTTATCAAGCACAACCTCGGCGTTGATCTTGGTGGTTTGTTCGATACGTTGTTGGCGAGTCAGCTTGTCGGAGCCGGTGACATTGAAGAACGCCACGGGCTGGAGACCGTCGCGTCGCGTTATCTCAACGAAGCCGTCGATAAGTCAGAGCGCTTGAGCAACTGGAATTTCGAGTTGTCGGAAGCGCAGTTGGAGTATGCCGCGCGTGATGCGGCGATTTTGCTCCCGTTGCGTGAGAAGCTGATCGAGAGACTGAAATCCGAGTCGCTGGTGAAGTGCGCGCAGTTGGAGTTTGAGTGTGTGATGCCGGTAGTCGATATCGAACTGGCTGGTTTTTACATGCACAAAGATCGCTGGCTCGAACAGTTGGGAATCGTCGAGAAGAAGCGGATCGAGCTCGCAGAACAGTTGCAGGAAGTTTTGGCCGAGGAGTCGTCGCAGGGTTCGTTGTTTGGCGGCCCCCAGCGCGACGAAATCAACCTCGATTCGCATCAACAACTGACACAAGCGCTCAACCGGCTCGGCATTCCAGTTCCTGATTCAACTCGCAACTGGAAACTTCAGCCACTCGCCGCACAGTATCCGGTCATCGGCACGTTGCTCGAGTATCGCACGGTGCAAAAAGCGCTCACGAGTTACGGCGAGAACATGATCCAGCTGATCAATCCCGTAACCCGGCGTCTTCATGCCGACTTCCGGCAGATCGGTGCGCCGACCGGCAGGTTTGCCTGCACGAATCCAAACATTCAACAGGTACCGCATGCGATCGAATACCGGCGCTGCTTCAGTGGTTATCCGGATGGTCGAAAGTTGATCATTGCGGACTACTCGCAGATCGAGTTGCGCATACTTGCAGAATTTTCTGGCGATCGCGGCTTCATAGATGCGTTCAACTCCGGCGCCGATCTTCATCGAGTCACTGCGTCGCAGGTTTTCAACGCTTCGCTTGACCAGGTCACAAAAGAGCAGCGCGATTTCGCGAAGCGACTCAACTTCGGAGTGGTTTACGGCATCGGCGCACAGCGATTCGCGTTAATGACGGGCTTGACGGTTTCGGACGCGGAGAATGTGTTGCGTCGTTACTTTGGAACCTACCGGCAACTCGATTCATACCTGCGCGAAGCCGCGAATCGAGCCGTAAGCGATCGACAGGCGCGGACCGCTTCGGGACGGCTCGTGCGTTTTCGTTACGACGAGAATGATCGACAACAGATCTCGATGACGCAACGTAACGGGAAGAACACGCCGATCCAGGGCACGAGCGCCGACATTCTCAAGCGTGCGTTGAGGTTGTTGAAAGAAGAACTCGCGGAAACGAATGCGCGAATCGTGAACATCATTCACGACGAGATCGTGGTTGAGGCGGATGCTGATGAAACCGAGGGTGTGGCGGCGAAAGTCGAGCGTGTGATGTGCGCCGCGGGTGAGGAATACTTAAAGACGGTGCCCGTCAAAGTCGAGACGGAGATCGCTACCGAGTGGGTTAAGTAGGCCACAAAAGGCACAAAGGCACATAACAAAAATAGTAAAAAGTTAGTGTCTTCGTGTCTTTGTGGTTAAATCCTTTTCCGCCAAATGAAATAGATTGGAATCCCGGTAAACACGAGCAGGTATCCGATCCCGGACGTCGAAGGCGCGAGAATCGCCAGGTCGACGATAAAGAGTCCGGCAAGGACGATGTAGATCAGCGGCACGATCGGATATCCGATCGTTCGGTAAGGCCTCTCGATGTCCGGCGCTTTGCGGCGCATCACGATCACCGCTCCAACCATCAACACGTAAAAGATCAGGTCCGCAGAGACGATGTATTCGAGCAGTTGTGTGTAGACGTTGCCGTACGTATATGTCCCGGTTTGTTGATTAACCGTCACGGTGCGTGGCAACACGAGAACCGAGGCCCACAAGCCTTGCGCAATGAGTGCAACTGCCGGCACGTGGTGCGCATTTACTTGATCAACTCTTTTGAAGAACAGCCCGTCACGCGCCATCGCGTAGTAGACACGCGCGCCCGCCAGAATCAACCCGTTGTTACAACCAAAGGTCGAGATCATGATCGCCACCGCCATGATGATCGTGCCTTTTGGCCCGAGCACGGCCTGCATCACTGCGGTTGCGACGCGATTCTGCGGCGCGGTTTGAATCTCCGCGAGTGGAAGTGTCACCACGTACGCGAGGTTTGCGAGCAGATAGAGTGTTACGACGATACCGCAGCCAAGCAAAAGCGCACGCGGCAAATTCTTGCCCGGATCGCGCACTTCACCAGCGGTGAACGTAACGTTATTCCAGGCTGACTGTGCGAAGAGTGGTCCCACCATCGCCCGACCGAGCAACATCAGCAATGCGAGCACCAACAATCCCTCGCCCACCGGATCAAACCAGACCTGCGCCGCCGTTGGCTTCCAACCGTTCTCCCACGACGCCCACCACGACGACGTGTAAGCGGCGCTGTTGCTGTTCCAACCAAGGAACAGTCCGACCAGAATCAATCCGAGCAACGCGGCGGTCTTTGTGAAGGTAAAAGTGTTTTGAATGATCTTGCCGGTCTGGAGACCGCGGGTGTTGACGAACGTGAGAAAAAGAATCATGACGACCGCGAGAAGTTGCTGGCTCGATAAACTCAGTGCGTAGCCATTGAACGAGAGTTGACTGATCGTGAATGGTTTGACGACGACGAGGGGCGAGATCAAATACCAGTCACCGGAAACCCAGTTAGTCAAAACGCCAGTGAAGTTTGCAAAAGCAACGGCGACGGCAGCGATCGTCCCGGTTTGAATGATAAGGAACAGCCCCCAGCCAAACAGAAACCCGATGGATGGCCCATACGCCTCCCGCAGAAACACGTATTGCCCGCCGGCCCGTGGCCACATCGCCGCCAGTTCTGCGCAACAGAGTGCGCCGGTGATGGTCAGGACGCCCGCCAGCGCCCACGCCGCCAGCAGCCAACCGGGGGAACCGACCAGCCGCGACGATTCCGCCGAAACGATAAAAATGCCCGAACCGATCATCGATCCAACGACAATCATGGTCGCGTCGAGCAGACTCAAGCCACGGACGAGTTTGGGGGGTTGTTCTTTGTTCATTGGACCGAGGGGTATATCACGAAAATCCGTGGCTTGACACTACCTTACGCGCTCACTAGTCTTTCGGCTTCTGGGAATTTCACCATCATATGAAGAATGAGCTCATCAGTCGGATAGCGAACAAGCAAGCCCACGTCGGCGTGATCGGCCTGGGCTACGTGGGCCTGCCATTGATCGTCGAGTTTACCTCCAGGGGATTTCGCGGGACGGGTTTCGAAGTCGATGAAGCAAAAGCCAAACACATTAACGCCGGCAGCTCTTACATCGGCGACGTGCCCTCGCGAAAGGTGAAGGAGGTTGTTGACGCGAAACGCCTGCGAGCCACGACCGATTTCGATCACCTCAGCGACTGCGACGCGATCATCATCTGTGTTCCGACGCCACTGCGCAAAACCAAAGAGCCGGATGTTTCCTACATTCTTGCCGCCGCGGAAGAGATCACCAGGCGTTTGCGCCGCGGGCAGTTGATCGTGCTGGAGTCGACCACCTATCCGGGAACGACGGACGAAGTGCTGCTGCCGATGTTCGAGGAGAAGGGGTTAAAGCTGGACGAGGATTTCCTGCTGGCGTTTTCGCCGGAGCGCGTTGACCCGGGCAATCCGCAGTTTTTGACTCACAATATTCCGAAAGTCGTTGGCGGGGTGACGCCTGATTCAACAGAGGTCGCGGCGCATCTATACTCGCACATTGTCAACGACGTTTATTCCGTGAGTTCAGCACGCGTGGCGGAAGCGGCGAAGCTGCTCGAGAACACGTTTCGCGCGGTCAACATCGGCATGGCAAACGAGATGGCGCGGCTCTGTTACGCGCTCAACATCGATACATGGGAAGTGATACGCGCGGCCGCAACGAAGCCGTTTGGTTTCATGCCGTTCTATCCCGGCCCAGGTATCGGTGGGCATTGCATTCCGCTCGACCCGCACTACTTGTCGTGGAAAGCGCGGCAACACGGTTTCGATTCGCGGTTTATCAGTTTGGCGGAGGAAGTCAATTCACGAATGCCCGAGCATGTGGTCCAGCTCGTGGCAGACGGGTTGAACGACGAGCGTAAGTCGATGAAGGGTTCGAACGTGTTGTTGTTGGGCGTGGCTTACAAGAAGGACGTTGACGACGTGCGCGAGAGTCCGGCGCTGTCGATCATCGACCGGCTGCGCGCGAAGGGGGCGAACGTCAGGTATCACGATCCGTTCGTGGCCCAGGTGCGTTTTGACGATGCGCACACGGAAGCTGCGGGTGAGCCGTTGGCGTCTGTGCCGCTCACGAACGAAGAGCTGCAAGCAGCCGACTGCGTAATCATCGTTACGGATCACAGTGAAATCGACTACAAGCGCGTGTGCTCGCTGGCGCCGTTGATCGTTGACACACGCAATGCGTTGAACGGAGACGTCCGGCGCGAGAGCAAGGCGAAAATAATCCGGCTTTAGGCTTGGATGGTTGTAGGGGTGGCCCTCCGTGGCCACCCCATCCGAAAAGAAAGATGGGGCGGCCACGGAGGGCCACCCCTACAACCATCCAAGCCTAAAGCCGGATTATTTTCGCCTTGCTCTCGCGCCGGACGTCTCCGTTCAACGCATTGCG
>JBIOVO010000271.1:0-65169 GCA_044867735.1 Pyrinomonadaceae bacterium
CCCGCTCCCAAGCCGATGATGCCGATGTTTCCGCCGGTGTGCGAATTCTCAAACTGTTTGAAGATCCGCGCAAGTGGCCCTTCGCGGTGATAGTAAGACGTCGGTTCGCAACGCTTTTCAGGAAGCGTGCTTTGCCGGCCGTGGACGGTGCTTCCGTGTAGAAACGAGTGCAGGTTCAAATTTTGATCGGCAGACACTCGCAACACGCCGAAGAAATTGCGTTCCGAGTGCAGCGTGCTGCGGCCGCCGGCTCCCGTCATCAACCCCGCTGCGAGAATTACAGCGCCCAACGACAACGCGAATCTGAGCGGTCGCTTGCGCAACGGATAGCTAACGAACAGCGGAACTGCAACAACAAACACTGAACCGCTCATCTGAATGGGCGCCAACTTGTCTGCCGCCCAACCCAGTCCGACAGTAAAGACAAAGATCAAAACCGGTAATGCAAAATCCAGTCGTTGTTGCTTCGACTCGCCTTTTGCTGCGTCCTTGTCAGGCAACAACAAACACGCCAGCACGATCGCCAACGGATACTCGATCACAGAATTGAACAGCACGGGCGCTGCGAGTGCGTTGAAGATTCCGCCCAGCACGCCGCCGAGCGAAAGCCAAACGTAAAACTCAGCGAGATAACGTGCTCCCGGCCGATCGGCCGCAAGCTGCCCGTGGCACATAAGCGCCGCGAAGAAGAAATAGGCGAGGTGCAAGAGCACCAGCACGCGCGATCCTTTTCCCGACGAATCCGCCAGATACAACATCAACAGCACGACAGTCGCGCCGGGAACAACAAGATGGGCGAGCCGTGGTGAGAACAAAGGCTTGCGCGCAAAAGCAAAAACCATCGTCAAGAGATAAAGGGCCAGCGGAATGATCCACAACAACGGGACTGAAGCAATGTCAGTGGTGATGTAGTTTGTCACTCCGAGCATCAAACTCGATGGTGCAAACGCCAACAACAACCACCGCAAGCGACGATTAAGGCTCGGCCTCGCTTCATGTGTCTCTTCTTGAACTACGACCGGTTCAGCAGTTCGCGATCGCCAGAGCGTTACTGCATGCATTCCGATCAATAGCACAAGCACACCGTACACGATCGTCCACAAGCGACCCTGCGCGTGTAAGGTGAAGAACGGCTCCATCAAAGCTGGATAAGCCAGCAGCGCAAGCAGACTGCCTGCGTTCGAAGCGGAGTAGAGAAAGTAAGGATCCTGCGCCGACTCGGTTGCGGTTCGCGAAAACCATTTCTGTAGTAACGGACTGTTACTCGAGACGATGAAGAACGGCAGGCCGACCGAAGCGGCGAGACACGCCAACACCCACAGCGAAGGATTGTCGCTCGGCGGCACCGAGTTGACCCACGATGACGAGAGCCCGATCGGCAGACTGATAAACGCGAGACAGAGTATTGCGAGTTGAACGAGCAACTGCCGTTTCAGCGGCCAGCGTGACACAAGCAGCGCGTAGGCGTAGCCGCAAAGCAGCACTGCCTGGAAAAAGAGCATGCACGTGTTCCAGACCGCCGGCGTTCCGCCCAGGAGCGGCAACAGCATCTTCGCGATCATCGGCTGAATCGAGAAGAGTAGCGCGGAACTGACAAAAATAGTGACGCCGAATAATAGCGTGTGGGCTCGAAAGATTTTCATGGGCTTTGGTCGTGAGGACCGAAGGGCCAATTCAATATAACGTAGTAAAACAGATTTAGCCACAGATTTGTTGGAGGGTGAGAGTCAAAGAAGGATTACTCGCGCAAAGGCGCAAAGACCCAAGTTCAGACCTCTGGCAGCCGAAGGTCATAACTTTGCGTCTTTGCGCCTTTGCGTGAGTACTTCTTACTTTCGGAACGAGGATTTAAGGACTTAGTGCGGCGGATGGGATGGCCTGACTAGTTACCTGTTGAAGACTTCCGTTGCGTCCATCGATCGCACGTATCGTTCAAACTCCGGCAAATCTTCGTCGCCAAAGATCATTCCCGGTATGTCGTTAATCATCACGTACCTCGGAATCGCCGTTTGGATCTCTATGCCGACCGTGGCGTCCGCGTTGCACTTGTTGGGACACATCCAGTAGTCGAACCTCGCCGTGGGCGCTGATGGACCATCGACAGCCGCCGCAAAAGGCTCCCACCTTTTCTTGCATTTGTCGCACTGAAGCACCGGCAACCAACCGTTCAGACTGACACCTGCTCGCTTTAGTTCTGTTTCCAGCTTGTCTCGGTTCATGGTAGGTGACTTCTATTTCATTGGACCGTGAAAGTCAAGATTTTGGAAGACTAGGATTACTCGCGCAAAGGCGCAAAGACGCAAAGTTCTGACCCTCAGGGCAGCCACAGGTCTTAACCTTGCGTCTTTGCGCCTTTGCGCGAGTAATCTTAAAATCAACGAAACGTTTCATGAAGCGACTCCTTTCCTTAATCCTCATGTCGATGATTTTCGCCTCGGCGCTGCACTCGCAGACTGCCGATCAGGACGACGTCATTCGCACCGAAACCGACGTTACGAATCTGCCGTTCACGGCGATGGATAAGGACCGTCGTTTTATTACCACTCTTCGCGTCGAAGATCTTCGCGTCTTCGAAGATGGTGTGCCGCAGCAGGTATTCACTTTTCAACGCGAGACCGATCGACCACTCGCCCTCGCTTTTCTGATCGACGTGAGTCAATCTCAGGAACAAACTCTTGGCGACGAAAAAGCTGCGGCGCGATCGTTTATCGAGAAAGTAGTCCAATCGACGCGAGATCAGGTTGCGATCATTCCGTTCACGAACCTGCCTTATCTCGAACAGTCGATGACGCGCGACATGTTGAGCGTCTACCGCGTGCTGCAACGAATCGAAGTTGCGGTGCCGGCCTACCTCGGCGCCGGGCGTCCGCTCGGCGGGATACCAACCGGTCCAGGATTGTTAGCGATTCCGGAGGAAGGCACTACGGCGATTCGAGATGCAGTAGCGCTGACTTCAACCAACGTTTTGGCGGACGCGCCGGGTCAGCGACGACGCGCGATCATCCTGCTGTCAGATGGTGTGGACACGACGAGCCGCCTGAGTCAGAAGGAAGCGATTAATCGTGCACTCGCCGCGGAGACGGTGATTTACGCGATCGGGATCGGAAACAAGCGAGATGGAGTCGATCGCGATCTGCTTCGCGATCTGGCACAACGTACCGGTGGACGCGCATTCTTTCCGAATAAGAAATTCGATCTGAATGAGGCGTTTACCGAGATCGAGCGCGAGTTAAGAACGCAATACCTGATCGCGTATTCGTCAACTAACAAGAAGCGCGATGGAGCCTACCGGAAGATCAGCATCGAGATCACGAACCCTGAGCTACGCAAAGAGAAACTCGAGATACGTCACCGTCCGGGTTATTACGCGAAGACTGGATCATGATCCAGAAAAATCAAAATTGGTCAAAAAGACTCTTGACAGGATCGCGTTCCTACTTTATACAAGACAGTTCGCGCGCAAGACGTAAATTTAAAACGTGCGAAGAGGTGAATGAAATTCTAAGGGCAACGACACAAAAAGAACACAACATGAAGCGCTCGAGTGTGCCAACGCACGCCGCCGGTTGTGGTCTGAGTCTTTGCTTGTCACCGATAGATTTTGGCGGTCAACTCGGCCGCGAATGGTCCACCGTCAATAGACGGTATAGCAAGTTGTAGTTCTGCGGGAGCGGACTCCCGCTCCCAAATCTCCAAATAAAACGCGAGACTTGTATGGAGCGGGCAGCTTCCCTGGGAGGCTTGAGGCCCGCTCCTTTTGTTTTTTGACAATCGAAATACCTTTTTGCGAGATGAAGGCAGGGAGCCTTTGCTCGGATGATGAATTCGGTGCTTTGCGAGAGTCCGCGAATTCGCCATCCTCGGGAGAAGTGTGCCTCGAAGTGTGTTCGGCGGTAGCGTCCCTCTCTGCCTTCATCGTTTTTAATAGGCCCTATAGGACGCGTAGTACCTATATGACTATTGTCTTATTCTAAGAAAGGAGGTGATCAGATGCCTTACGAGAAGCTACAACTCGGTGGAGCTCAGGCGGATATTTTGTCGTGGGCCAACCACGAGTTCAGCATTGAAGAGCAGTCGATGCTTCGCAACGTCTCGCGACTGCCATGCTTGTTCAAGCACGTTGCCCTGATGCCTGACGCGCACCTGGGCAAGGGCAGCATGGTCGGTTCCGTCGTGGCAACGAAAGAAGCAGTGATTCCGGCAACGGTCGGTGTCGACATCGGCTGCGGCATGATGGCGGTTAAGACACCATTCAAGAGCGGCATCCTGGACGGTAAGTTGAAGGAGTTGCGCTTGAAGATCGAGGAAGCAATTCCAACCGGATTTAGCGCGTACAAAGAATCGGTCGACGAAGCTTCGTACTGGGACGGCTGGAATGATTTCGACGGCCTTCACGAAGGCGTTCGCGATCGCAAAGCGAAAGCGATGACGCAGTTGGGTACGCTCGGTGGTGGTAATCACTTCATCGAAGTTTGTCTGGATACAGAAAACTTCGTTTGGTTGATGCTCCACTCGGGTTCCCGCAATATCGGTAAGGAACTGGCGGATCGACACATCTCCACAGCCAAGAGCTTGTGGCGTTTGAACGAGTTGCCGGCTCCTGACCTTGCTTACTTCATTTCCGGGACTCCGGAGTTCGAGGCGTACTGGAAAGATTTGAAGTGGGCGCAAGGTTACGCGATGAAGAATCGTGAAATCATGATGGCGCGCCTGTTGAAGGTATTCAACAAGCTATTCAATCATCGCCAGGCGTTCAGACCGGAGCTGGCAGTTAACTGTCACCACAATTACGTTGCGCTCGAGCAGCATTACGGCGAAGAAGTTTTCGTCACACGCAAGGGCGCGATCAACGCGGCGTCAGGAACTTACGGGATCATCCCGGGTTCGATGGGAGCCAAGTCGTTCATCGTTAAAGGTCGCGGCTTGCCAGAGAGCTTTAGCTCCTGTTCCCACGGTGCAGGACGCAAGCTTTCCCGCGGTGCGGCAAAACGTGCTTTTACGAAAGACGATTTAGAGCGCCAGACGGCTGGTGTTGAATGCCGCAAGGACCTGGGCGTGCTGGACGAAATTCCGGGCGCTTACAAATCGATCGAAGCAGTTATGAAGAACCAGGCAGACCTGGTTGAAATCGTTGCCGAGATCAAGCAAGTGGTTTGCGTGAAGGGCTAAGAAGAAGACTTTAGTCCTTCGCCAACCTCCTCATTCCTTCCCCTAACAAATCAACCAATCAGTTGGCGCGCGTCGCCAAGAGGCTAAGGCGCTGGATTGCAAATCCAGTATCGCCAGTTCGAGTCTCGCCGCGCGCTCCAATCATGCTTAACCAAAGCATAGAAAGGAGGTTAATGGACATTCGGTCTGTTGACGTGAGAAGCAACGTCTCTCGTCGGGTCAAGCGCGTTAAGGACCGTCTTCGGCGCAAGAACAAAGCGAAACTTCGTTGTCTTTCTCGATTAGCTCAATCTTCAAGAGCGGTGACTCGCGCCTAGCGAAGTCTGCCCCTCACCAACCGCTCTTGAACTCCAATTTTTCACGTGTCCTCGCCCCAAATAAACGAAAGGAGGTGCCGAGTCATGGCACTCGATGGACGAGTATTACTGCTTAACCAAACTTACGAACCGCTCGGCACCGTCAGTGTTGCCCGAGCGGTAATCATGACTTTCAAGAACACGGTAACTGTCGAAGAGTATGACGGCGACCGCGTTCTGCGTTCAGCGCGAGCGCAGTTTCCGGTGCCGTCGGTAATCCGCCGCCGCACTTACATCAACATTCGCCGCCGTCGTGAAGCATCGGGAATGAAGCGTTTGCGAATTTACATACGCGACAAGTACCGCTGCCAGTACTGCGGTGAGAAGAAAGGCGCCAGTGCTTTGACCCTGGACCACATTCTGCCGCGTTCGCGTGGTGGAGATAACTCGCCGGTGAACATCGTCACTGCGTGTGTTGAGTGCAACAACCGCAAGGGCAATCGTACTCCGGCTGAGGCACGCATGCCGCTTCTGACTTCACAATCCGCGTTGCGCGTAAAGCTCGAGCGAGTTGTGTTGTGTCACTACGCGGAGGCGCGTGCCGAGTGGCGCAAGTACCTGTTCATGGATGTCTACGACGATCGTGACGTGCGTGAGAGGGTCGAGCGCGAAAGGCGTGGATAATTTTCACCACAAAGACACTAAGACACAAATTAGTGCCTTTGTGTCTTTGTGGTTAGTCCGCTTACGCAAAAAGGTATATCGATGGAATGGAGGTGATCATGGCTAACAAGAAACTATTCAAGTCGCTAATCGGCAGACTCATGCCGGCTACGGATGCGCTCAACGAAGAGCTGGCGCCGGCGTATACACTGACGGAAAAGCACCAGCTTGCCCAGTATGCCGCGACTGGTTGCTTGAACCGCACTTTCTACGCGAGCGCTGAAGAGCAGCTCGCAAAGGTGCTGGAGCTATGCGACTCCGTCGAACCCGAATTCATCGCGAAGACTGCGGTCTTCTGCCGTGAACGCGGCTTCATGAAGGACATGCCGGCACTGCTTTGCGCGGTACTTTCGGTTAAGGACCGTGCCCTGTTGGCGCAAGTGTTTCCGCGTGTGATCGACAACGCAAAGATGCTGCGCAACTTCGTGCAGATCATGCGTTCGGGTGTCGTGGGACGTAAGTCTCTCGGTACCGCGCCAAAGCGACTCGTGCGTGAGTGGCTGGACGCGCGCGATCCGGAGACCTTGTTCCGGGCAAACGTGGGCCAGGATCCATCGCTGGCGGATATCGTGAAGATGGTCCACCCGCGTCCGAAGGATGCGCAACGCGAAGCACTCTTCGGCTACTTCATCGATCGCGAGTACGCGGTTGATGCACTGCCGGACGTGGTTCGCGCGTACGAAGCATTCAAGAAGGGCGAGTCGAAGGAACTTCCGAATGTTCCGTTTCAAATGCTGGCTGGACTTGCACTTGGCAAAAAGGAATGGACTGCGATTGCGCGTAATGCGCCATGGCAGATGACTCGCATGAACCTGAACACTTTTGCGCGTCACGGTGCTTTTGACGAGCCAGGAATGACCGAGCTGATCGCGGAGCGCTTGCGCGATCGGGAAAAGATCGCGAAGGCGCGTGTGTTTCCGTATCAGCTACTGATTGCTTACAAGATGGCACAGGCGAACAAGGATGTTCCAGCGCGTGTCTGCAATGCGTTGCAGGACGCGATGGAGATCGCCACGGAAAACGTTCCGGTAATTCCGGGTCGGGTCTTTGTATTCCTTGACGTTTCCGGTTCGATGCGTTCTGCGGTTACCGGCCATCGCGAGGGTGCAACTTCGGCAGTGAGCTGTCTCGATGTTGCCGCGCTGGTGGCGGCGACTGTGTTGCGCAACAACCCCGAAGCAGAAGTCATCCCGTTTCACTCGGAAGTGGTCAAGGTTCGACTTAACCCGCGTGACAGCGTAATGACGAATGCGGAGAAGTTGGCGCGGTTGCCGTCAGGTGGAACCAATTGCAGTGCGCCGCTGGCGTTCTTGAATCAGCGGCGCGCGGTAGGTGATCTCATCATCTACGTCTCGGATAACGAGTCGTGGGTCGATGCACCGCACTACGGCCGTTGGGGTGGAAGCGCAACCGAAACGATGAATGAGTGGGCGTTTTTCTGCGGGCGCAATCCGGGGGCGCAGATGGTCTGTATCGACGTCCAGCCTTACGGAACTGTGCAAGCAAAAGAACGCCCCGACATTATGAACATCGGTGGATTCTCCGATCAGGTATTCGATGTGATTGCTGAATTCGCCAATGGACGTTTGCACTCCGATCACTGGATCGGCGTGATTGAGAATTGTCAGCTATGACCTTGGAACGGCTTTGCGTCAAAGGTCGAATCGGCGGGTGGCCACGGAGGGCCACCCCTACAATAACACCTTGGAAGTTTTTGTAGGGGCGGCACTCCGTGGCCGCCCGTGGTTACGAAATATGAACTTTGGAGCCGAATGCTGTTGTGACTACATCACCTGTTAAGTGAGACCCTTCGTTGGGTCGCTGTCTCAACGATTCTTGTCGGCTTCTAATTTTTTTGACGAAAGTATGCTTAGAGACTTCATCGAGGACGCACTTCACGAACCGAACGACTACATCGCTTATCACGTCGCTCGGGAGTTGGCGGAGCTGCACCCGGAAAAGACAATCATAGAAGGACGGCCCTGGTACTTTGACCTCGAGTCGTTCGCGGAAGACGAACAGTGTCAGGTCGTAGAGCACAAGTCTGTCTTTCATCACGTCCGGTCCGAGTGGGAAGGCGTTGGAGAAAAGCTCAGCCGTCGCATCGAGAACTCATGGCTGAATGTGCTTTGGAAAGGTCAACTGCTCGAAGTCGTGCTGATCACCGCGACCGAAGGGTGCAATCGTGTCCGGCACAATTGGGTCATCGGCGACGACAAAAGCACCGCCGAAGGGTTCTATAACGCGGTTTGTGAGTGGTCGTGTGACGTGCGCGACGAAATCCTCGTCTACCACGGTGGCACCTTCATGAAGGACAAGCAACTGTTCGACTCGATCAAGTGCGCCAGCTTCGACAACATCATTTTGCCCGCACCGTTCAAACAACATCTCCGGGACGACTTCGGTCAATTCTTTGCTTCACGCGAACTCTATGAGCGTTATCAGATCCCCTGGAAGCGCGGCGCACTATTCATTGGACCACCGGGAAACGGCAAGACCCACACGCTCAAGGCGCTGATCAACGAGCTTGGCAAACCATGCCTGTACGTTCGCAGTTTCAAGACGGAGTACGGAACCGAACAACAAAACATGTGGGAGGTTTTCCACCGGGCGCGCATGACTGCTCCTTCCGTGGTGGTGCTCGAAGATCTCGACTCGATGATCGACGACAACAATCGCTCGTTCCTGCTAAACGAACTCGACGGGTTCACGCCAAACACCGGTGTCGTCGTGCTTGCGACTACGAACCACCCGGAAAAGCTTGACCCGGCCATCCTCGAACGGCCCAGCCGCTTCGATCGCAAGTTCTACTTCAACTTGCCGGCTGAGGCGGAGCGTTCGGCGTACCTGGCCAAGTGGAATGAGCAGCTTCAGCCTGAGCTGCGTCTCTCCAACGCGGGCGCCGCCGGAGTCGTACGCGAGACACAAGGGTTCTCGTTCGCTTATCTGAAGGAATTGTGTCTTACTGCTACGGTCCAATGGATGTCGCTGGGAAGAAGCAGATCCATGGACCAGGTTGTGGTGGATCAGGCAAAGGTGCTTCGGGCGCAGATGAAATCTGCCTAGCTCAGTGGCTCATCGCATAGATGACTACGTTGATGCCAACCTTGTAAGCAGGTAGTCCATATTTCACCGGATAAGCGGGATCGTTGATCCATTCCCAGGCGTCGCCGAGGTCGCAGTTGCGTGCAAGAAAAGCAACCATGCGGCCGTTCTTGTTCTCGATGCCCATGTAGTGCGGGACCACGCCGCCTTTTTCTGAGGTGATGCCGCGCTGCGCGTTGTAGACGTTCGGCACCTGCACTACTTCTTCGACGTCGAGATAAGAGTGAAAGATCGGATGGCTGAGTGGCAGGTCTTTGATCTCGTATTCGGGCAGTATCTTTTGAAACTGTTCCTGAACATTTTGCCACTCGTACTCGCCCCAGAAGTCGTCGAGAAATATAAAGCCGCCGCGCATGATGTACTCGCGCAACCGTGCGGCCTGCTCGGCTGTTAGTTCCATGAAACCGGGCTCGACGATGTAGATGATCGGATAATCGAAGACGCGATCGTCGAGGATCTCGAGCGCTTCGGGGCGCGGTGCGATCTTCAGGTTCGTGCCGGCCCATTCACGGAGGCCGACGATGAAGTTGTTGTCCGCTTCGGGGTAGTCAGTGGTCCAGGTGCCGCCGCCGTAATAACCACGACGGCCGTAGCCGCGCATCGGCGACTCGTAGATCGTGCGCACAAACGTGAACTCACCAAACGATGCACCCGCCGCAGGTGTCTCCGAAGTCGGGCGCCGACGGCTGCGGAAGTTGCTGAAGTCATTCTGAGCCACGACGGGGATCAGCACTGCAGCCAGCAGTAGCAGGGGCAGGACCAGACGTTTGAAAATGCGTGTAGTCATAAATTGAAACTTAACGCCGAAGGCGTTGGCTAATTTCAGGCCAGGGCTGTTTCAACCCTGGGTACAGGTAAAGAACAAACGAGCATTAACGCTGAAAGCGTTAGACCTGTGCTCACCTCGACGCGCTGCAACGCTTTCAGCGTTGAAATTTATTAGGTGGCGTTTCGATCCCAGGGTTGTCGCTTCGCTCCAACCCTGGGCTCAAATTAGCTAACGCCTCCGGCGTTCAAACCGGCAAGCCCGCGTCGTTACTGTCGCGTCCTTCCACCAGAGAGCCTTCTATAATATTCCTCTACCGCGCGGCGATATTTCTCAGGTGCGGCGCCCTCGTCGCGCAGACGCAGGTTCGTGCGACCGCTTTGTTGCTGCACCTGGCGGCTCAGCTCCAACTCGAGTTGGCGCAACGGCTCAACAACATCCGCTTTGAGCAGCGCGGCAGTCGCGGCATCGCCTTCCATCCTGCCATCGGCCATTTGTTTGAGTCGTTCGATGACTTCATCAAGCCGGCTGACACCCAATCCGGTTGCGCCCCACTCGCGTCTCAAGTCCTGTGCTTCCTCCAAACGCTCGCGTATTTCCGCAGGCAGTTGCCGGTTATCGCCCCAGCCGTCGCCCGTTCTTCCGCCATAATCAACTCCGCTACGCGATCTACGCCCATCTGATGGACTTCCATTCTGTGTACCACCGGCGCGTTGTCCACCCTCACTCTGGCCCTGTTGCTGGCCTGGTTGCCGGCCACCTTCCTGCCCCTGCCCTTGCTGCCCTTCTTGTCCCTGCCGTCCTTCCTGTCCCCGTTGTCCTTGCTGTCCCCGCTGTCCCTGTTGACCTTCTTTTCCTTCCTGTCCCTGCTCCTGCCCCTGTTGTTCGCGTCCGGACTGCTGTCCTGACTGCTGTCCGTTTTTTCGCGCGGCGTTCTCATCCAAACGACGACGCAACGAATCCAAACTGTCCGCGAGTTGTCGTGTGCGATCGAGATTCTCTTCGGCAGTCGAACCATTCGCACCGCGCGCACTCTGTTCCGCCGCCTGCAAACGTTCGGAGAGGCTATTGAGACTACGCTCAATCGCGCGTTCATCACTGCGTTGGCCGCCCTGCTGACCGCCATTCAACGCCTGCTTGCCTTCACGAATGCGATCCGAAACTCGATCGCGCGCAAGTCCATCAGCCGCCTCTTTCAGTTGGCGCGCAGCTCTTTGTTGACCCTGGCTGCCGCCGTTCATCGAACGTGCCGACTGCTCGATGTCCTGTTGCAGACTATTCACCGAATCAGCCAACGTGTCTTTTCTTTCGGACAACTGCTCGCGCTTCGCTCGCGAATTCTCATCCTGCGCATTCTGGCCGCCGCGGCGCGTGAGGTTCTCCATGTCTTTCGCGATCTCACGCTGCCGCGAAGCTGCCTGTGCCGCGCGTTGCCGCAGATCAGAGATCTGCTGCTGACGTCCGGATGCCCCAGACTGGCGACCATTTTGACCACCCGCGCCATTCATCTGCTGCAAGCGTTGCTGTGCCTGCTGCAATCGTTCGAGTGCGCGTTCGCTCTGTGCGATCGACTCGCTCGAATTGTTACGAGCGGATGCTTGCGCCTTCTGCATCTCGTCCGCAGTTTGATTCAGTTGGCGGCTTAACTCCTGCATCTGCGCGTCGCGGCGTTCGCGCGACAGCCTTTCCAACTCCCTCGCCGCCTTGCGTGCTTCTTCGATCAACTCCTGCTGTTGACGTTGATTTCCACTCGATCCGTTTGCCGGCCCCTGTTGTTGTCGCCGGCGCTGTTCTTCGAGCGCTTGTTGCTGACGCCGTGCCAATTCTTCCAAACGCCGCTCGGCTTCGCTCTTCTGTTGCTCAGCTTGTTGCTGCTGCGCACGTTGGACCGTCTCATACTGGTTCTTCATCTTGTCGAGTTCGAGCTCGAAAAGACCGGCCAGCTCCTGTTGTTCTCTCTGGCCGCCACTGCCGCCACCACCGCTGTTCTGATTACCAAAAGCGACTTGCACTTCGCGGAAGATCGCGTCGGCCGCGAGCAATCGCTGCAACGCGCGTTGTTCCGGCGGCAAAGCATCCTTGCCCTGTTCTTTTCTGAGTGGCGGCGGCGCGCCTTCCATCTCTTTCGCCGCCTGCTTCAGATGCTCAGCCATCTCGGCTACCTGCTTTTGTCCGTCGATGTCGCCGAGCCGGCGGCCCATGCGGTCCAAAAACTCGAGCGTGTCGGTGCGCAGTTTTTCCTGACCGGTCGCGACGGCTTCGTAACCGTCTCTACGTTCCTGCTCAGTGTACTTATCACCTTCGCGGACGAGCCGGTGCGTGGCCGCGATCAGATCCTTCTGCCGGCGCGAAAGCGCGTTCTGCTCCTGGTCACCACCCTCGCCGCCGCCTCCACCACCTTGCTGCTGTGCCTGTCGATACTCCATCTCAAACGGTTTGACTTCGATGAAGTAGATGTCGCTGGTTGACTGATTACTCGCGTCGCGCGCACGCGCGAAATACGAAATGAAATCGCCGGGTTTGAGACCGTATTCCTCGAGAAAGAACGTGTAGGCGCCCGTCAGCGAACGAGCTGATTCACGGCTTAGCTGTTGGAGGTTAACCGTCTTCTCCTCGCCGCCGTTGACTGAAAAATGCAGATCCATCGCGACGACGCCGTAGTCGTCCTCAGCCCGTGCCTGAGTAAAAACCTCCTCAAGACTGGTCGCTTTCCTATCGCGTCCGGGTTTGTCGAACGAGATCACCGGCGGTTGATCTTCAAGCAGGGATACGTCGTACTCGTTTGAACCCCGATAAGCCTCACCATCCACACTAACGAGTTCGATGTAATAACTCGTATCACCGGCCACGGTTAGCTCACCGACGAAGTCCGAGCCCTGAAGTTTCATTTCCGTCTTCTTGCCATCGGCAAAAACGATGCGTGCGGCGCGGACCTTTCCCGACAGCTTGGCGGTGATGGTTGCGACGGTCCCTTTCAAAGCGGCGATATCGCCGCCGTCTTCAACCGCCTTCGTCGGCAGATTCGTGAAAGCGGGGAAGTTGAGCGACAGATCGAGTTGCTTGACGTAAGGCAGATCGACAACGTTGAGTTTGAAGACCTCGGAACGAACAGTGTTCGACTCGACGAAGTACTCCATCGAATCCTGAATGTTGAAAAGTGAGAAGCGGAAGTCGCTGCGCGCCTTCGCAGGTTCCATAGTCTGGCCCTGGAAGTCTTCCTTTGAGCCGAGCGGGCGCGCGAAGATCGTTACCTGTTGTGAGTCGAAGTTAACGAGCGTGGCGATGATGTCCTGATCCGACCCCTTCGGTACACGAGCGGTGCCGGGTCTCACCTTGATGCTCATGGCGTTGGACGAGGCGGCGAGTGTCGTCGGTGTAACCAACTGTGCTACACCTTCGGAGATCTCGCGTGGTCCCCACTTCAGCACGCCTGCAAACACCAGCAGACTTGCTAATGCCGCGCCGCCGTACAAAAGCAGCCGAGAACGACGAATCACGTTGCCGACGTCGAGCATCGACGAGACGCTGTTCGCGTCCTGGTAAAGACGATTGACGATTGCAGGCGACACTCGTGAGTTGTGTGTCTCGTTCGAATACTCAACGGCAGTGACGAGCCGGTCTTCAGTGCCGGGCGAGTGTTCTTCGATCAAACGTGCCAGCCGAGCATCGCTGATGCGTTTCAGCAGTGGACGAAGGAGTGCGAAATAGATCGTGGCCAGGCACATCAGCAGCGCGCCGATGCGCAACGCGATCAAAGCGCTGCCGTTGTACCGGTAACGGTGCGCGGTCCAACCGGTCAGCAGGAGCACGATGGCAACGACGCCGAGACTGATCGCAACACCGCGCAGCGACAGCAGTAGTTGTCGCCGCGAGCGCGCTCGACGCAGGAGATCCTGTAGAACGTTTGTTTCAGGGTTCATAACTATCCCCCTAATTTTAGCACTCGTTCAGAGTTCAACCTTTTAGGTTGCTTCTGCGGAAAGAGCAAGCTAAAGCTTGAACTCTGATCTAACTCATCCGATCATCTTGACCATCTTTGTGCGACGCGCCAGGAACGATTCGAGCAACAGCAATAGTAGCGCGACCAGCAGCAACACCCACCATACTCGCTGACGTCCTTCGACTTCCTCACCACTGAGGCTGCGATTCGCATCGCTGCCTTCGCCAGTGCCGGCGCCTCCGGTGACTCCGGCCATAAACTCCTGAAAGTTTAGCTTAGTGAAATCGCCTTCGGCGCCGTCCATGTTTACCGCCGCGAATCCGGGCTGATCGCTGTAGCGCAGACGATAAAATCCAGGCTCACGCGCGGTCACGAGCAGATCGCCATCGGGTGTGAGCCGCGATTCGGACAGCCGCGCGCCACCCGGTGTATCGACCGGCGGCGGCGCTGCTTCCTTTCGTTTCGCTACCGTGAAAGTTTGGCCCAACCCGTACCACGGATTCTCTTCGCGTGTGCCGGCATAGCGGACCATTTGGTGAATGAACGGCAGGTAGAGCGGCGTCAGCGGCAGGTCGTTCCAACTCGGCCCTAACGATGAAGTGAACAACAACACGCGACCCTTGCCGGTTCGACCCTCAATCAGAGCGGGACTGCCGTCTTCGAATCGTGCGATCACGGCGGCTGTCGGGTTCGGCTCCGATCGGAAGTAACCTACAACGTTTGCGGATGCGAGCCGCCCGCTTTCCTGAAACACTTCGAAGATCGGATGATCGAATTTCACTTCCGTAATCGCCACGCTCTCGCCAGACTTCGGCTGCACTGCCTCGCGCAAAGTCGCCGGCGTGATCCGTTGCAGCGAAGTATTGAAGCTCTCCACCTGCGTTTGCGGTCCGGTCGCGGCGATAACCTGTCCTCCGGCTTCGACAAACTTAGCCAGCGTGTCCGCCAGCGCCGGCGAGATCGCACCTGCGTCGTTTAGAACGACCAGCGAGTATTCCGAAATGCTTGTCGGATCGACTGAGCCGGTGCTCTTCAGCGTAAACGTGAACGGGAGATCGTCGTTTGTCGTCAGCGCGCTTTGCAGGTGAAGACTGTCGCTGCGCCCGCGCGACGCACTCTCAACGATCAAAGCCTTCGCCGGCGTCTCGCGCCGCAGTGTGAAATAGAAGCGGTTGTCGGGGGCGAAATCGCCGGACGCGATATCGATGGTGCAGCGATTCACGCCGTCGTTGAGATTAAAACCGGTGAACTCAACCACTCGCGAATCGCGACTGTTAAGACTGATGTCGCGCTTCTCGATCGTCTGTTCGTTTATCTGGAAATCGACCTGAACGTGATCCTTTGGTGTGTCGCTGAAGTTACTTACGTGGACCACGAGATTGTCGAGATACTTCTGACCAAACACGACGCCGCGGGCCTCGACGTTGGTGATGGAAACATTTGGCGGGGGATTATTGCCGCCGACGTCGAGCGTCGTCAGTTGCGTGTTGTTGGCGAGTTTGAAAGTCGCGCTCGCGTGCGTCCAGCCCGGCGCCTGGAAGTCGGAGATCATGAAGATCCGCTTTGGGCCGGTAGTTTCAACCTCAGTCAAAAGCGATTCGGCGCCGCGCAGTGCCTGTTCGTAGTCGGTGCCGTCCCAACCGGCGCTCAAGCTCTCGACCGCCTGCCGCAACCGGTTCCTATCGTTGGTGAAACGATTCAGAACCGTGTAGCGCTTATCGAAACTCAACACCGCGATCTGTTCGTCAGTTCGTGCGTCATCCAAAGTTGTCTGTGCGCGTCGCTGGGCTTCGGCAAACAGACCTTCACGACGCATGCTGAGCGAGTTGTCGAGCAGGATCACCGTTGCGCCTGCGGCACTGTTGTCGCGCGCAGCGCTGCCGCTGTTAAAGAATGGACGCGTGAAGGCTATGACGATCAAAAGGATCGCGAGACAGCGGAGCAAGAGCAGTAAAAGGTTTTGCAGTGTCCGGCGACGAATCGTGCGCTGTGGCACCTGACGAACAAAAACCAGGGCAGGGAACTGCACGCGACGCGCACGCGTGCGACGTACGAGGTGCACGAGAATGGGCGCCGCGAGCGCTGCAACGCCGAGAAAAAACAGTGGCGTCAAAAACGACATAAACTACTTTCCTGACCGGCGCGATAAGAACGAGAAGAGGGCAAAATCCAACGGCTGCTTCGTCGTCAGCAATTCGTAATCGACGTGGTTTGCGGCCGCGCACCGCCGCATGTCTTCAACATGCTTGCGCATGCGCTCGCGATAACCGCTCATCACTACATCGGGGAGCACGGGCATCTGTTCCTGCGTCTCGGCGTCTTCGAGTAGCAAGACCGGATCGGTGAAATCAAAGTCCAACTCGTTCTGGTCGAGAACATGAAAGGCGACGAGATCGTGTCCTTTGAAACGCAGATGCTGAAACGCTTCCTGGAGGCGATCAGGTTGATCGTAGAAGTCGGAAATGATGACGACGATGCCGCGCCGCGTCAGGATCTCGGCGAGCTGATGCAGCGATTCGGCGAGATGCGTTTCACCGCCGGCTTCGAGTAGGGAGAGATTGCCGAAGACCGTGCGCATGTGTCCCGTGCGATTGCGCGCGGGAACGTGTGTATGAACTTTCTCCGCAAACGCCACCATTCCGACTGCGTCTTGCTGGCGATTGAGAAGATACGCCAACGATGCTGCCAGAAACTGCGCGTACTGAAGCTTGGTTACGGAACTCGAGTGCGCGTAGTTCATCGAGGCGCTGGTGTCGATCAGCAGGTGACACTGCGTGTTTGTGTCGGCGCGATATTTCTTGATGAAGTAACGATCGGTGCGTCCGAGGAGTCGCCAATCGAGATAACGTAGATCGTCGCCGGCGTTGTATTGGCGGTATTCCGTGAACTCGGTCGAGAAACCAGTGAATGGCGAACGATGAAGGCCGGACATGAAGCCTTCGACGACCGCGCGTGCGAGGAGTTCGAGCGAACCGACGCGAGCGAGGAGCTCAGGATCGAGAAAGCGGGCAGGCGTGGTTATGGGCGCCGGCGCGACCGGTGGCGTCTGTTCGATGGTTTCCTTTTTTCGCCTGCTCCAAATCATAAGACAAATAGGTCATATAGGTCCTATAAGACCTATAGCCCACTCTTCGGTTCCGGCACGGTTTCGATCAATCGTTTGATCACCTGATCCGAATCAACCTTTTCTGCCTCAGCCTGAAAATTCAACAGCACACGATGCCGCAGCACCGCGGGTGCAACGGCGCGCACGTCTTCGCACGAAACGTTGTAACGGCCGCGCAGTATCGCGCGTGCTTTTCCGCCGAAGATCAAGAACTGCGACGCACGCAAAGACGCGCCCCACGTCACCCACTTGTTCACGAAGTCAGGGGCGGGCGGTGTTCCGGGCCGGCTCGAATTTACCAATCGCACCGCGTAACGGGCCACGGTGTCTGAAGCAGGCACCTGTCGCACGAGTCTTTGAAACGCGATGATCTCTTCAGCCGTCATCAATCGTTCAAAGTCGTAATCCTGCGGCGAGGTGGTTTGCTTAACGACGGCGACTTCTTCCTCTTCCGGCAGGTATCCGATCTTCACGTTGAACATGAATCGATCGAGCTGAGCTACGGGCAGTGGATAAGTGCCTTCCATCTCGATCGGATTCTGTGTCGCCAGCACGTGAAACGGGCGCGGCAGATCGTAACTGACGCCCTGGACCGTCACGCGCCCTTCCTGCATCGCTTCCAGCAGTGCGGCCTGGGTCTTGGGCGGTGTGCGGTTGATCTCATCCGCGAGCACGATGTTGGCGAAGATTGGACCAGGAATAAACTGCAACGCGCGGCGGCCGGTCGCGCGATCCTCTTCGATGATCTCGGTGCCGGTGATGTCGGCCGGCATGAGGTCGGGCGTGAACTGAATCCGCTTGAACGACAAATCGAGAACGTTGGCGATGGTCCGTACGAGCAGGGTTTTTGCGAGCCCGGGAACGCCGGTAATGATCGAATGGCCGCCGACAAAAAGCGCGAGCAGGATCTGTTCGACGACCTCGTCTTGTCCGATGATCGCCTTTCTGATTTCGCGCAGCAGACGTTCACGCGCGGTGCCGAGTTTGTCGAGCATTTGCTCGTCGCTGATGGTTATTTGGTCAACCGCCATGTTCTCCTCTTTTTAACCACAGATTACACAGATTACACGGATTACTGTCCTACAATTCGCAGTAACAACTCCTGCGCCTTATCGTAACGTGGTGCGGCTTCGAGGGCGCGCAGCACGGCGCGCTTCGCCTCGGGTTGACGGCCGAGTGCGTGAAAGGCCGACGCCACATTGTAATTTGCCTCCGCGATATTCGGTGGCGCAAGCGCGAGGGCAACCTGAAATTCCGTCAATGCTTGTGAATAATCTTTCAGATCCACACTCAACTCGCCAGCTTGCGTGTGCAGTTTGTAATCAAACGGACTGATGAAGAAGCTGGCGCGCAAGGCGTTGAGTGCTTGTTGGCGCTCACCGAGCGCGAGCCGGATGCGCGCGATCGTCTTCAGGGCTTCGAGATTGTTTTCGTCGTTCTTCACCAGGCCTTCTAGCACTTTCGCTGCCTGCGCCGGATCGCCCTTCTGCTCGAGAAGCTTTGCGAGCGATTCATAAGGATTACCGCGACCGCTCACGTAAGGAAAGAGCTCGAGTGCGCGCAGGTAATGAGTGACGGCGCCCTCAGTATCTCCATCGGCGGCCAGCAATTCTGCGGCACGAATGCGAAGCGCAAAAGTGTCCTGCGTCGCGAGCATTTTCAGCACTTCTTCCTTCGTGAGTGAAGCCGCAACATTAGTCTGAGTGGTCAAGGCCTGTTGTAACGATCGTACCTTGCTTTCCATGTAGGCCGTAAACTCGCGATCGAAATCGCTCTCACTCAACTTCAGAACCTGTTGCAGCACTTCCGGCGTGCGTGCTTTGTCGCGATACATCGCGAGCATCTGAAGCACCGCGTCGAAGCCAAAGCGTTCGACTATGAACTCACAAATCTGCGACGCCTGAAAGTAAGCAATCGGAACGTCCTGAGCACTTTTCGGTCTCTGGAAACCGGCGTCCAGATCGGCGATCTTGAACCAACGCTTATCCGTAAACGAACGGACAAACATCGGGTTCCAATCGTCGCCCCAGCCCGGGCGCGCGCGTCGTTCCTCGTAAACTGAAAGTCCCTCGGAGAACCAGCGCGGAATGCGATAGTCAGTCATCTGCAAGGTGATGACGTGTGTGTATTCGTGCCAGAGTGTGCTGCCCCAGTTGAACTCGCCTGCCTCACGAGCCGAAGGAGAGTCTTGTGCGATCACGACTCCAAAACAAACTCCGAGCGCGCCGAGTCCGGGCATACCGAGCGTGCGCACGGCGAAGTCTTCATGGTTCTGAAAGATCTCGACGATGATCGGACCTTTCGGCGTGAAACGATACTTCGAGGTCAACTTCGCCGCCGCCTCTTCGAGCAGGCTCGCTGCGTACGGCGAGAGCACGTCGCTCTCCTGCGCTGAAGCTTTGATCACAAAGGCGCCGCGCTTCGTTTCTTTGAAGTCGGCCATCGAGTCGAGCAGATCGAGAGTGTTCTTGGCCCAAACGTTGAACGGATCGCCTTTGAAAGCTTTTTCAACCGAGTCGCGGCCGGTTTCCATCTGGCCCATTCGGAGCAACGCCATGCCGAGGTTGAGATGTGCATCCCAAAGGTTTGGCGCGATCGCGATCCCGCGTCGTGCGAATTGCGCTGCCTGTTCGGTGCGGCGCGTGATGGTGGCGTAGTGCGCTAGCGTTGTGAAGAGCTCCCCGTACTTTGGACCAATCGCCAGCGTCGCTGCGACTTCAGGTTCGAAGTCACGATCTTGCAGGTAGAACATCGCGGCGCGCAGCGAATGTGCTTCCAGCGAACGCGAGTTGATCTTGAGAGCTTTATCGATTTCGGTCGAGGCTTCTTCGAGTTTGCCGGCTTCGAGTGCGATTGCGGCTTTGAGTGCGAGTGCTTCGACGAAGTTTGGATTGATAGCCAGCGCCTTGGCGAGTGCGACTGACATCTCCTCGCTGCCATCGAACCGCTTGTTGCGCGCGAGATCTAAATAAGCTCGGGCGCTGTTTCGGTTGATACGGAGCGCATCGTCGAGAAAGGCGGCGGCATCGCCGTAGTTGTACTTTTGTGTAAACAGCTCGCTGGCGCCGAGTTGAGATTCGAGATAATTCGAATCGGCTTCGATCGCGGAACGATACATGTCGTTCGCGTCCTGAAATCTTTCCAGGTGTACCAGAGCGCGTGCGATCAGCGTCAGCTCGAGCGCAGTTTCGGGATCGTTGTCGGTGTAGTACTTGACGAACGATTCATAAATTGGTCTGGCGCGATCTTCCTGGCCGATCGTTTCGAGCAGTTCGGCACGGCGCAGATCGCTTTCGAGACGTGCGCCGGGAATCGTATCCGACTTATCGGCGTCGGTGGCGGCGCGTTCAAACTCTGTAATCGCTTCGGTGTAGCGGCCGGTGATGGCGAGTGTCTCTCCGAGTTCGTGACGAACGCCGGCGGTTTCGGGGGTCTTCTGGAGAAACTTCTTCGCGCTTGCTTCGGCTTCGGTGTAGCGACCGGTTTCGATGAAGACGCGCAGGAGGGCGCGTTGGGCGACGGTGTCGTTCGGGTTGGAAGCGATCCTGGCGCTCAGGAGTTTGAAGGCGTTGTCGTAGTCGCCGCGCTTGAGTTCGTTCAGCCCGGAGACGTCGATGATTTGAGAAGAAGCGACGAAGAGGACTGAGCACGCGAGGAAGAGGGTGCACGCAAAGGTGCAAAGGCGCAAAGAAAGAACGCAAAGGAAAACCCTCTCGACGCCGGAGGTCTTCCTTTGCGGCTTTCCTTTGCGCCTTTGCGCCTTTGCGTGAGATATGCCTTTCATTTTACGAACCCGCCTGCTTAATCGATCGATTCACCTTCGCCAACTCAACAAACAACCTCTCCAGCATCGCCTCATACTCCGCCTCCTGCATGCTCCCCTTGCGCGCGATCAGTTGCTCAATCTCACCCTCGAGTCGCGCACGCTCCTTGATCAATTTCCCGGTAGCGGCGCTCGCCGCCGCCTCGTCGATGCTCAACGAATCGAGATATGTCGCGCGAGCAAGCAGTCCCTCACCAGCCTCGACCTTCTCATGCCCGACGCCATCGCCATTGTCATCAATCATCGCGTGTTCGGAGGCGAGCCGGCCGGCCCGTTTATAAAAATCTCCCGTCAACCGGTTCGCATAAACGAAGGTCTCGAGCACGGAAGTGTGTCCGTCCTGATCGGTGTCGGCGTCAGTTGCATTCAGCGCGGCGATGAAGAAACCGGCGAAGCGCGTCGCGTTTGTTTCCTGCCCGTTACGTGTCGCAGTGACGACGATGCGTCCCTTTGCCGCCAGCGCCTTGATGAATTCACCACTTGCACTCGCCATGTTGAAGACGACCACACGACGCGTCGGCAACGCTGAGAGCAACGCATTGTATTCCGTAGCCGAGAGATCTGGCCCAACCAGATTGAACTTCGCCTCCTTACCGTCAAACGATCCGTGACCAATCAAAAAGAGGAAGAGAATGTTGTTGGCGGTGAGTTGAGACTTCAGCGTCGCGAAGATACGTTTTACTTCCTCAGCCGTAGCGCGCCCGGTGGCTGGATCGGCCGGCTTCTCGCTTAAGACTTTGACCTGTTTACTTTCAAACCCAAACCGTTCGGAGAGTACGCCGCTTAACTCATTGGTCCATTGTTCAAACTGCTTGGCGTACTCCGGCTCGCCACCCGCGCCGTTTATGATTACCGCAAACTTATTCGGGTCGATCGGGGCGGGCTTTCGCTTCTGCGCTGCCGGATCATTCGGCGTCTGACCACAGACCACACACGCCAGCAACAAAACCAGAACGCACGCCAGTGTGTGTCGCCTCGTCATACTAATCCGTTACGCTAGGCCTTCACGTTTTCGCAGGAACCATTCCGCACTCAGCAATCCAATAATCAACATGAAATTCACCGGCATGTCCCAGAGATCCTTCGTTACCCGCTCTGAGTATGGCGTTTGCCGGTAAATCAGATCGTCCAACAACGACTGCGCCTCAGCCGGCGTGTAGTACTTGCCACCGGTTTCCGCGGCAATCCGCTTCAAAAGATCACTGTTCTGCGCCGCGCTGTAGTATTCACGATTCAAATCGCTTACGAGCATGTTCGCCTTTGCGTTCAACGTTCCGAGCGTCACGCTGGTTCCAAGCAGTTCGATGCGATGCTGGCCCAGTTCGTCGGCCTTGAACTCTCCAGCGTAAGTGTTCACCGAATTCAGCGTCGTGAATTTCAGCGGTACATCGACAACGAGGCCCGAGGGTTTCGTCACTCGTGCTATCGCCTGCGCGTCCGGCACCGGATTGAAACGTTTGTCGCGAATGTCAGCGACGATATTGATCGTATCGTCGAGCGCATAGACTTCCTTTTCCGATCCAATCTCAACCTGTTGCGGCGTGCCGCTCACAAGGTAACGCAACATCTGGCGCCAGAAAGTTTCGTGAGCATTATTCTTTGAGTCCATTTTCATGCGCCAGCGCCACGTGTCGGCTGCGGTCAGCGCGAGAGTTTGCCCGCGGCCGTAGCGTTGTTGGACCAGAAGCGGCGCCACTTGCGGCGCGCCTTCAACACGTCGTGCTTCCAACAACACTGACGCGCCGGGCTTCACATTTGTCAGCACTTCCGACACGGAGATCGGCGGCAACTCATTCCATGCTTTCTGATTCGCGGCGCGATCTTCGTTGAGACGTGTGATCGGATGCGCTTGACCGGCGCCGGTCAGTACCGGTTTGAAGATCGGTGAAAACGAGTTTGAGTCGTCCACTGCACCACCCGTGAGTGTGACTGGCAGCAGATCGTCGATCGTAGTGCCCTTGTATTTACCGCCGTCGAAAGAGAGCCGGCCACCGAGAACCAGCAGTCCGCCGCCACGACGAGAAACGAACGCTTCGATATTTCGCAGTTCATCGGCAGTGAAGAAACCGGCCTCGACGCTGCCGATCATCAGAGCGTGATACGAGAACAGCTCCTCTTCGGTTTTCGGAAAACCGTTGGCTAGCTCAGTTTGACTGCCGATGCCCTGACGATAGAACTTGTTTTCACCGGTACGTTGCAGTGCGACGAGCGTGACGTTCTTTTCGTTTGGCTGGATCGACTCGCGAATCTTGCCGAGTTCCCAGCGCGGTTCGCCTTCGACGTGCAGTATTCGCAGTGGTCCTTCGATAACTTCGACCAGCGAGTCCTGCTTGTTGTTCTCGACGGTCAACTCACCGTCGAGTGGCGTCACCTCAACCGTGTAGCGATGAATGCCGGGAGTCGTGCGTGTAATCTCGAGATTGATTGCTTGAGTGTCGTTGCCTCGCAGGTTCGCTTCTTCTGTCTTGATTGCGCGGCCGTCTTCGCGCACGGCCAGAAGGACTTTTGTGGCGCCATAGCCGCTAAGGCCAACGATCGTCTCGATATTCAATCGCGATCCGACGAGGACGCGTCGCGGCATGTTGACGCGCGTTAGTTCGGCGTCCATGGGTCTTGAAGTGTTGCCGACGCCGACGGTGAACACGGGAATGTCGCGTGCTCTGAGTTCTCGAAGGACGGCGGCGAGGTCGCTCGGCACATTCGACGCGCCATCGGTGGCCAGGACCACCGCGGAGAGCGGCATACCCGACGAGCGTTTGATCGTTTCGTCGAGTGCGCCGGCAACATCGCTGGTGCGTCCTTCACCGTAAAGATCGTTACCGTCTTTCAGACGCGTTAGACCACCTGCGAAGCCGTAAAGATTTGTTTTGAATTTCTTCTCGAGTTGAGTGAGAAACGAGTCTTGTCCGGCGTTGTTGCTCAGTAGCGCCTGCTTGACGCTTTCGAGCCGCGTGGCGCCGCCGGGAACGTCGCGCAGTTTCATACTGACGGAATCGTCCATCACCATCGCCACATAACTGCTGCGCGGAATTACTGACGAAACCACCACGACCGGCCGCAACAGCAAGACGATCATCACTGCCAGCAGGGTCGCACGAAGCGCAATGAGCGTAGCTGTTGTTCGTTTTGATAAGCGAATGCGTGGACGCAGATAAATGAAATATATGAAAGCTCCGGCGAGAAGAATAATGAGGAGGATGAGCACGGCACCCGGACGCACGTCAAAACCAAACCGGCCGTTAGTAAAAACGGCCTGCTCATGTCCGAACAGAAACCGTACGAGTTGGTTCATTTTTGGTGCTCGCCATTATACACGCCGGCCCGCGCGTGGGCTTCCGAAAGGGCAGCGGCGGCGATAACGTTGTTGCTTAGTAGCCGACTTCAACTTAGCGGTTGTTTCAGTCAAGAGTTTGACGAGGGATTTATTTTTTTGGATCGAGAGTTCAAACTTCGTGTCTTAACGACTTATTAAGGTGCCGGTAACCTTCGATTAGCATGCGCCGATTAAGGTTTCGCCAGATGTTCGTTACTTCAAGATCGGTGACAAACGAACATTCCCACCAGCAACAGCCTGACGCTCGCACTGTCTCGAGCCGAGCGTTCAGGTCATCGGAGTGCATGAGCCCCGGCGGATGCCTGGTCCGCCGGGGCTTTCCCCGTCTGAGATTTCTTAGTGGAGTAATGGTGTGTTGCTCAAGCATTTTGCCTGGGTCCCGGAGGGACCAGATGTTTATAGTCCCCGCCCGACCCAGGACGGCGCTCCAGCGGAGCGCGATGTGTCCGTGCAGCGACAACATTCGGCTCCGCTGGAGCCGTAATTACCTTTTAGGGGTGGCTATAAACATTTGGTCCCTCCGGGACCCAAGCAATGCTTGAGGCAACAAAAATATGCTGTACCTGAAATCTTTGTTTTGAGACACCTATTGCAACGTTTGTTATACTCACGCGCATGTCTTCACAAGAACGATTTTTCTTACCAGAACGTGACGACTCATCCAGCGAAGAATGGCTTATTGATATTCCTGAGTGGCATAAGGAACTCCTAAGGGAGCGAATGACCCGGTATCGCACTGAAGGATTTATCGGGAGGCCCTGGGAGGAGTTTGAGAAGGAGTTTATGGAAGACTAGAACCTCACGTTCCAATTATTCTCGACGAAATTCGCCGAGCTCTCCTGACGCGCTTTCCCTATTGCATTTATTTCACTTTGAATAAGGACATCGTCTTTGTTATAGCTGTCGTCCACCAACGAAGATCGCAGGATGTTTGGCTCAACAGACCACGGGGACATTGACCACATGGACGAAAAACAATTTCTCAAACAGGCGAAGAAGTATTCGGAGCCGTTTTGTATCACTGACGGCAGCAAGTTTCGGCTGAAGCGGGTCGATCCGGGTGAGACGCTTGATTTTGATTCGGATGAAAAACCGGTCGCCGAGGAAGCGTTGGCGTGTGGTGTCGCGGCGCTCCGAAAACTACAGGACAAACTCTACGCGCAGAACTCCTGGGGCGTGTTGATTATCTTTCAGGCGATGGACGCCGCTGGAAAGGACGGCGCGATCAAGCACGTGATGTCCGGCGTCAATCCGCAGGGTTGCGAAGTCTCGTCGTTCAAGGCGCCTTCCGCGGAAGAGTTGGACCACGATTTCCTCTGGCGTTGCGCGAAGCGCATCCCGGAGCGTGGGCGCATCGGTATCTTCAATCGCAGCTATTACGAAGAGACGCTCGTGGTGCGCGTGCACCAGGAATATCTCGCTGGACAGAAGCTGCCAGTGGAAATCAAAACCAAGGATCTCTGGAAGCAACGCTATCAGGACATCTCAAACTTCGAGCGCTACCTGACAAACAATGGCATCGTCGTGATGAAGTTTTTCCTGCACGTCTCCAAAAAAGAGCAACGCGAACGTTTTCTCGAGCGCATCGAAGACCCGGCAAAGAATTGGAAGTTTTCACTGAACGACGTTCATGAACGCAAGCACTGGGACGAGTACATGGAAGCGTACGAGGATACGATACGAAACACTGCGTCCAAACATGCGCCGTGGTACGTCGTTCCGGCCGATCACAAATGGTTCACGCGTCTCGCTGTCGCTGCGGCGATCGTCGAAACTCTGAACGCCCTCGACCCCGAGTACCCTTCGCTCGGTAAAGCAGAGATGAAAGAACTCGAAGCCGCAAGACAAGCCTTGCTGGGAGACTGACGTGAAGCAAACGATTCTATGGCGCTGCATCGACATGCCGGGCCATGAATACTGCTCGGTCGATCACGAGGCTGAACGATGGGTCGTCTCGGGCGCGGCCGTGTTCCGGGACGGTCGCGAGCTTTGCAGACTCGAATACCTGATCGAGTGCAGCGCCGCCTGGGAAACTTTGGCAGCCAGAGTTTCCGGTTGGGTGGGCGATAGAGTGATAGATGTCGAACTTCAAGTCGAACCCGATCACCGATGGTTTCTCAACGGCATTGAGCAACCAGCAGTGCATGGCTGTATTGACGTTGATCTAAATTTCAGTCCGTCTACCAACCTGTTGCCCATCCGCAGGCTAAACCTGGCGGTTGGGCAACATGCACCGGTCAACGCGGCCTGGCTACGCTTTCCGAGTTTCGAACTCGAAAGATTCGAGCAGATCTATCGTCGTCTCGATGAAATGACCTATCGCTACGAAAGCAATGGCGGATCGTTTGCGAGGGAACTCAAGGTCAATGATTTTGGTTTAGTCACTACCTATCCGGATCTCTGGGAAGCAGAAACTTAACGCGCGTCGTAAACCATCACGCGGTCGCGTCGTGTCTGACCAAAGAGTAGCCCTCCGACCGCACCCGCTCCCGTGCCTATCAACGCGCCCATCACTACATAAACCCTGCTGTCGTCAACGCTGTCAGAATACTTGATGCCGCCGATTCCCGTGCCCGCACCGGCGCCGATGCCAGCGCCGATAAGCGCCCATTTTCCTTTCTCTGCTTTGCCGCTGACGACGTAGACCTGGCGTACGTCGGAACGCGGAATTTCGAAAGGTTTACCATTGCGATCGATGGTGAGTGTGGTGTCGGTAGCTTCGATCATCCCACCTTTGAATTCTTTTCCATTCTTTTGGCGCACGAACAGTTTTTCGCTGGTCCTGATCTGCTGCACGTTGGACCAACTGTTGGCTGGTTGCTGGGAAAAGGCAATCGTTGAATGCCCGCACACGAGTAGTAGGGCGAGCAGAAGAGAAAGTTGTTTGTGTCTCACGTTGTTCTCCTTTGAAGATTCAAGGAGAACTAGTGCAAGGATTGTTCCTGTTCGTTTTGGTAAGGAAAAGCGGCGTGTGGCCCCAAAGTGGCGCAAGGATTTTGTGACACCAGAAGAAGTTTTCTCGCGCCTTTGCGCGAGTAATCCTCCTTACGGCTTCTCCGGCTCTGGCTCCTCAGGCTTGGGAAGGAGTTTCTTGAATGCCGGGAGCGCCGCAAGTGGCTTCAAGTCCTCTTCCTTCGCAGCGTATTCCGCCTGGAAGGCATCGAGTTCAACCGCTTTCTCCAGCGATGCCATTGCCTCTTTGATTCGCCCCATGCGAGCCAGCGCACAGGCGCGTTGATAGTGCCCTTCGCTGTACTTCTCATCGAGACTGATCGCGTGCTGCGCCGCTTTCAGTGCCGCAGCCCAGCGAGACTGTTTGCGATGGACCTGGGCCATAATCACGTGAGGACTCGTGTCTGTCTTATCGAGCTGCGCGGCCACATTTAGAGTATTGAGCGCCAGAGCATACTTTCCATCGTCGAAATGCACTCTCCCGAGGTACAGGTTCGCCATGGCACTGGTTTTCAGCCGCGCCGGCGCACTGGTGGCCAGCTTTGCAGCGGCCTGATTTTCATCCATGAAATACAGATCGCCGACTGCATTCCCGAACACATCGTCGTCTGTATCTTTGTTCTTGTCCGCGGCAGCGAGCACGGGTGTTACATCCGACGACCGCTCATGCCGAGCGAGAAACATTACTAGTTCCTGATAGCCGGAAGCAGCGGTCGGATTGAGTTCAACTACCTTGCGCAATGCCGCTTCGGCCTTAACCAGATCGTCCGCGTCATCGTAAGCGAAGGCGAGCTCAGAATAGGCACGTGGATCGTGCGGCTCGAAGGTGGTGTAACGCTCGTAGAGCGCAATCCCTTCCTTGATCCTGTCTGCGTCTTCGCTTTGTGTCAGGAGATCGGCAAGGCTGTAGATGGCCGTCGGAAAGTTTTCGTTGACCAGTTCTCTGAGTAGCTCTTCACTCTCGTCATCTTTATCCAATTCCAGCAAGGCCATAGCTTTGAGGTATCGCAACCCCAGGTCACCGGGGTTTGCTTTGAGCGCTTCTTCCGCGACGGCAAGCGCTTTAGCCTGATCTTTTTGCCGCAACAGCATCACTCGGCCATGGTCACTGAAACCTGCTGGAACAGCCTTTTGTCCGGCGCGAGCTTTCTCGATGCTTCCAATAGCCGGCCGGAGAGTTTCGTGAACAGTGTGGAAAGCATCATCAGTTGCCACTACTTCAGCCAAATACCAGACGTCATTGCGGCGCACTAGCCGCAACTTCAAAAGCAATTCCGCCGGCGACAACAGGCACGTTACGTTCGCGACATTATCCTTTTCCTCGAAATGCAGCATACGCAACTGGTTCGGCACGCCACCTTCAGGGCCATAACCTTGCACGATTTCAAACAGAACGCGGCGATATGCCGACCACATCCGCTCGCGTTCGGCATCGTTCATCTTTGACCAGGCGCCTTGTCCCATAAACTCGTCCGCCAGCACCGGCAGATCGAGCGCAGCTTCGACTTCTGATTCATTACCCTCAGCAATCGCTTTGAGCAGATGTTGGCCCAACACTCTTGAATTCTTTTGAAAATCAGAAACCGTACGCTTTGTCTCGACCACTTCCAGCTCGATCAGATTCAAAGCCGCCGAGGTCACCAGAGAGTTTGAGTTATTGCGAATGTGAGTCGCGTCAACGAAGTGCGTGCCCCACGTTGGATCGAGTTCAATCCATTTCCCAACCCAGACTTCAACCCATGCGTGGCCGCCAAACGAGTTGCCGCTGTAAGCAAGACCCGAGACCATTCGCGACGGCAATCCCAACGATCGCGCCATGGCAACGTAGAGTTCACTAAACTCCGAACAATCAGCTTCGCGCGTGGCGAGAGTTTGTCCGGCACTGGCCGCTGCCACGAGTCTCCATTCGAGATTTTGATAGGTCCAATCGGCAAGCTTGCGCGCGACGCTCCAGGCATCCTTATCGTCACCCGCAATCTTGCGCGCTTGTTCGATCACGCTGTTGTCGTTTGCAGCAAACTCGGTGGTGGCTTTCAGAAATTCGGCAAACTGCGGATCCTTGACGGGCAGTTGCACCGTCGTGTCCGCGTTGCCGCGACGTGCTGCCACGGTTACGAGCAACTCTTTCGGCGATCGTTGTTCAACCGACTGTTCGGCAGTCTTTATGTCGTCCTTAATATTGTCGATTGGCCCAGGCGCCTTCGCGCGAATGCTTACTGCGAGGCTGCTCAACCGCTTCTGATCGCTGATCGGAACGCCGGTCGGTGCAAGCGTGACGAACGTGATGTTCGTGCCTCTTGGCAGCATCGAGAAATCGGCGATGGGATAGCGGCCCTCACGGTCCATGGCCACCGACGACCGCGCCTCTACAGTTCCCGCGGTGGCAGTCGCATAGAAGTTTTGACTGTGAAATGCGCTCGCGACCGAAGTGAGAATCTTTGCGGCCTCGGCCGGCATTCCTTCGATGGGCTTCTGGTTGACTGCGGCAATCGCTGCTTCGAGATTGTATCCACCAAACGCGACGATGCCGCCGGGCACTTTCTCGACGGCTCTCGAATAGTCGCGCGAAGCGGCGAGATTAGTCTTGCCGTCAAATGCGGCGATGACGTTGGCGCTGTTGGAAACGACCAAAAAGCCGGCGCGTGTAGCAACAAAATAAGAGCTGGATTCAACTTTGACTTCCGCAAAATCCTTTGCCGCTCCAACTCCTGTAAACAGCTTTCCGGCGCTGAGCGCATCAGCCAGCTTGTTACTCTTCAACTTGCAGAATGCGGCCCACGCGCCGCTACTGAAGTCTCGATTCGGAAGCTCGAGCAACACTGCGCCACACTCAGGTCCCAACTCCGGCAGCACTTCTTTCTCGAGATCGATGGCCCACACGGCGCTTGCCGCCGCTGAACTCTCGCCGAGAAAAGCAGTTCTCAACTTCGACGGCCAAAGACTCGCGGCATCGACTTTCATCAGGTAGTAAGCGATGGTTGAAGCAGGAAGTAACTGGCTCGGCGCAGTGAGTTCTTTAGGATGAAATGGCAAGAGCGGCTTGGCCCAGTCACTCTCTTCGAAGACGAGGTGATGACTGTTTTCCCACGACGCTGCCTCGACGTTCAGCGATCCGCTCTCGCTGATCTTCACGTCTGTATCTTTGGTGCTGACGGTGAGTTCGCCGAGCAGTGAATTGAGATCGCTGAAGTAAACAATGTCACCTTTAGACTGCACTGCCTTCCGATACGCCTCGTTATCAGCCAGAGATTGAGCGGCAGTTTGATTGTTGGCGTTGGCCAGCAGTTCGCGAAGTGTGGCGAAGTCTGGCGTGACGATCGCTACGTCGCCAATGAAAGTCAGGTGAGTCGTGGCGGCAAGCAGTGTCCAGTCAGAATTGAGCCAGCGGTGCTCGATCGTTTTGATCCGTAATCCGTTCCATTCTGAGTCCGAACTGAGCGCGTAGTTCAGCACGGTACGAGTGGTCTTTTTCGTAGGATCGAACGATTGCAAGGCCTGCACGCTAACCGGAAGAATCGCCGGCAAGGCCGCGATTGCGCGGGTGCCGACTGCGACATAACCAGTCAGGTCGGTAAAACCTCCGATCGCCTTCTGATACTTGCCGATCGCCCGCTCGAATCTGAGTCGATCTTTGACGCGAAGCACGATCGCTTTTCGTTCGACGCCGCTCGTGCCATCCTGCGCTCCCGGTGCGGTCCATGAAGTCAATGCGATCGGTGAATTGGGATCGATACCGGTGTATTCGATCAGTGTTGCTGCATCAGGCGGAGCGCTCAACTCATGCATGAGAGCTTGCCGGAGTACACCCATCGTCAGCACCAGATTCGCTTGCGCTCGCGGAGTTTCCAGTTGGAGTCCGTTGAGGGTTTCGTAAAACCTTTGCACCGCTTGTCCCGGATTGGGAATGGCGGCATAGTGACGAACGTTTTTCGGAAACAAGTTTTCGGCAAACGGCTTAACGACGAAATCAGTCTTCAAAGTGTTAGTGGCTGGGGCACAGCCCTGAATCGTCGCTTCGCAGTCGAAACGCCAGGCAAAATCGGCAATTGAAGGATCAGACAAAGCCTTGCGGATGATCGCTCGCAATTCGTCCGGGTTTTTTGCGTCGGCCAGTTCCTGACGAAACCGGATTCTCCTGATCGATCTTTTTAGTTCATCATCGAGGCCCTTCTTCGCGCTCGAAGCGTCCTTCGAGATCAGTGCTTCAATCTTCGGAATGTCAGAAGCCGTTGCGGAAATTGCCAAACTCTGAGCAGCCAGTTTGCTCACGCTCTGATCGGAAGACGCGACTAGTTTGAGAAGCGCATCGAGCGGAAGTGATTCTCCGCGGTAGTGCGCAGCCTGAAGCGCGACGGTCGTGAGAGGGTCGTACTTTGAAGCCAGGATCTGAGCCAGCGGCAGCTTGAAATGTTCCCGCGGAAGTGTGCTCAAGAGAGTGAGCGCGCCGATTTGAACGTTTGGATCGGTGGCGGTTGCAAGCGCGGGATCGGGCGGCACTTCTCCTGGTTTAACCGGTGCGAGTTCCGTGACGACAACATCGACGCCGCTCTTGCGATTGCTTCTTATCACCGGCGCTGGACCAGTCCGGACGGCCGGCTTAGCAAAGATTCTCTGCAGCAGCTCATTGCGCTTCTCCTTCGACATGAACGGCCACACGCGCGCTATCGTTTCAGTGTCAAAGCCGGACAGCGAATGTTTGATTACCTGCGCAACCACGTCTGGAGTGTTTGCAACGCTTCGAGCAGCAACTTCAGCGACGACGAGTTCGTGATCATCCACCATTTGCCAGAGGAACGGCGTGAAGGCGCTGTTGTTGCTTTGAGCGAGAGCTCGGACCACCGCTGCGCGCACGAACGGTCTTCGATCGAGAATTAGGTCGATGGCGACGTCAGTGTTCGTCGCTAACAGCGACGCGAGGCGCGTAATCGCACCCTCGCGGTTGTTCCCCAGGTCGTTGAGAGTTTCGACGATGCTTTCGATCTCGTGCACCGGACCGGGCGACGGTGTTTTGAGCAACGAAGCGCGCAGCCTATCGAAGGTTGGATAAACGTCCTGGTCGATCAGGGTCATCGACTGAACGACGGCCTTGAAGTAAGGCTCAGTTTCGGCCGTGTGAGCGGTCGGGACCTGAAAATGAAACGAAATTGCGAGTGGGCCATTGGTGGTGATCCAGACCACTCGCCGCATCATCTCGCCTTCTTCGTTGGGCAGATCAAGACAGATCTCACGAGCTTCCAGGTCCTGAAACCGCGTTTTGCGTGTGAGCGTTAGCTCGACGGCGCCCGGAATGTCCTTGATTCCCTGGAGTACTGAGGCGAAGTACTGGTGAAAGGGATAGCCATCGGGAATCTTGCCTACGTTGACGAAAATTCTTGCCGAGTGAGGTCCGTTGAAGATGAGGTCCGTGCCTTCTTGTTTCCAGTCAACCGGAACGCGAAATAGCAGCTCATTGCCTGGAGTTACTTGCCGCGCAAAGTTTGTTTTTGGCAGGACATAACTCTTCCATTCGGCCTCGCGTGCTTCTGAAAACATTGCCTGGCCGCTTGCAACGACAGTACAACCAAGCAGAGAAACGATGAGGAGCAACAACCTTCGCATTTAGAACTTGGCCTTTCAGTGAATTTCGAATGTCGCGAAGCCAAATGTCCTGGGCAATTCGGGAGTCGACATCGAGCTAACGAAAATGACGTGAGATGACAGTGTCAAAATCAGCAGCGGCAATGATACTAAGAATCGCGCTCTTATGGTAGTTTGATAAGTCCTGTAAGTCCTATCGGACCGATTCTTCAAATGACTCTCAAACGCGTCAAAGTGATCGATTCACACACAGGCGGCGAGCCCACGCGCGTCGTCATCAGCGGCGGACCCGACCTGGGCCACGACGCGCTCTCAAACCGGCTCGTGCGCTTTCGCGACGAACACGACGACTTCCGCTGTGCGATCGTGAATGAGCCGCGTGGCTCCGATGCGATCGTTGGGGCTTTCTTGTGCCCGCCAGTCGACGATTCGTGCGTAACGGGCGTGATCTTTTTCAACAGCGTTTCCTACCTGGGCATGTGCGGGCATGGGACGATCGGTATCGTCGCGACCCTGCAGTATTTGAATCGCATCGGACCAGGCACACATAGGATCGAAACGCCTGTCGGCGTGGTCGTCGCTCATCTCGACGAAGCAGGAAACGTCGAGGTCGCAAACGTTCCGAGCTACCGGCTCGCCACAAACGTCAACGTCGATGTGCCTGGAATCGGACCGGTGACGGGTGACGTTGCGTGGGGCGGCAACTGGTTTTTCCTCGTTAAAGAACACGATCAGAAACTCGAAATCGAAAATCTCGAAACGTTGATGGACTTCACTCTGCGCGTCCGAGATGCCCTCGCCCAGGCAGGAATAACCGGCGACGATGGACACGAGATCGATCACGTCGAACTCTTTGCGCCATCAGCACAGCCGAGCGTGGATAGTAAGAACTTTGTCCTGTGTCCGGGCAAGGCTTACGACCGTTCGCCGTGCGGCACTGGTACCAGCGCCAAGCTCGCCTGTCTCGTCGCCGATGGAAAACTGAAGGAAGGTCAGGTGTGGCGCCAGGAGAGTATCGTCGGCAGTGTTTTTGAAGGAACTGTTTCGGTGATCGATAATGCGGTCCATCCGAGAATTAAGGGGTCTGCGTTCGTCACCGCTGAGTCGGACTTTATCCTGGACGAGCGCGATCCCTTTTCAATGGGCATTCGCAGATGACTTCCAAAACATATGACGTCGTCATCATCGGCGCCGGCATTGTCGGTTCTGCGTGCGCCGCAGAATGTGCGCGCGAGAAGCTGAGCGTCGCCGTCATCGAAGCAGGAATCATCGGCGGCGGCGCGACGGCGGCGGGCATGGGCCACCTGACCGTGATGGACGACTCAGAAGCGCAGTTTGCCTTGACGCGTTATTCGCAAAAGCTCTGGGATGAGATCAGTGAGGAGCTGCCGTGCGAAGTCGAACACGATGCGTGCGGCACGATCTGGATTGCGGCTGATGACGAAGAGATGGCCGAGGCGCGACGGAAGGAGAAGTTTTACTCTGAACGTGGCGTTGCGGTGGAGATTCTCGACGCACATTCACTCGCCGAGGCAGAACCAAATCTGCGACCAGGACTAGTCGGCGGGCTGCGTGTGCCGGGTGATAGCGTGATCTATCCGCCGTGTGCAGCGCAGTTTTTTGTGGACCGGGCGATCGCAAGTGGCGCGGATCTGTTTTTGGGCAAGAAGGTCGAGATGGTCACCAGCGACGGCGTGCGATTGCGTGATGGCGCGGTTATCTCAGCCGGCGTGATCGTTAATGCGGCAGGCAGTTGGTCGCCGCAGTTGACGCCCGGGCTCGAAGTGAAGAAACGCAAAGGGCATTTGGTGATCACCGATCGCTATCCAGGTTTTATCAAACATCAACTGGTGGAACTGGGTTACCTGAAAAGCGCGCATACGCTGACGGCGGAGTCAGTGGCCTTCAACATTCAGCCGCGAAAGACGGGGCAGTTGCTGATCGGTTCATCGCGACAGTTTGACGTCGATCATTCGGGCGTGGACACGCCGATTCTCAAAAGCATGCTCGATCGCGCCATCGAAAACTTGCCCCAGTTGGGCAAGCTTTCTTCTTTGCGTACGTGGACGGGGTTTCGCGCGGCCACACCGGACAAACTTCCGCTAATCGGACCACACATCGAACACCAACGACTGTATCTCGCAACGGGACACGAAGGACTTGGTATCACCACTTCGCTTGGCACCGCCAAACTCCTGGCAGCGCAGATCGTGAATCGAGAAACGGCGATTCCCGTGACGCCGTATTTGCCGTCACGCTCGACACAGGAGTTTGCTCATGCCTGAAACGGTGACGCTGGTTGTTGACGGTGTCGCGGTCACGATGCCGGCGGGCAGCATGGTCGCCGCGGCAGTGTTGAAGAGTGGTAAGTATGGATTCCGTCGTTCGGTTACTGGGGAACCCCGGGGTCCATTGTGCGGGATGGGGATCTGTTTTGAGTGTCGCGTAACGATCGACGGCGAAGCACACTGCCGCAGTTGTCAGACGATCTGCGAGAACGGCATGGACGTGCGAACTGATGGGTGAGTCTCGTCATGTTTGCGATCTGCTGGTTGTTGGAGCCGGACCGGCCGGACTCGCCGCAGCTTACCGTGCGGCAAAGAATGGTTTACGAGTTACCGTCGTCGACGATAATCCAGCGGCGGGCGGACAAATCTGGCGCGGTGAGCACAGCAAACCGAAGTCGGCGGGGGCGCAGGTTTGGTTTGAAAGACTGCGAAGCGTCGAGATTGAATTCGTCAACGGAGCGAGAGTATTTCAAAGTGCGGGAAAGACGTTCCTGGCAGAGACGCCGAAGGGCGTGGTTGAGTTTGTTTTTGAGAATGTTGTTTTAGCCACTGGAGCACGCGAGCGGTTCCTGCCGTTTCCGGGATGGACGTTGCCGAACGTGATGGGCGCTGGTGGTCTTCAGGCGTTGGTGAAGACCGGACTGCCGATCGAGGGCAAGCGAGTTGTCGTCGCGGGGAGCGGGCCATTGTTGTTGGCGGTTGCCGGCTATTTGAGCGAGCAGGGAGCGGAGGTGTTGTTGATCGCGGAGCAGGCGCCGGCGCTGCGGTTGGCGCGATTTGGGTTGGGGATGATCTCAAACCCGAGTAAGGCGCGCCAGGCGTTTGAGCTAAGAAAGAAATTTCCCCGCAAAGGCGCAAAGGCGCAAAGAAAAGCCGCAAAGTATTTGAGTGGGTGTTGGGTGACGGAGGCGCGCGGAGTCGGGAAGCTGGAGAGTGCGACGTTGGTGCGAGGAGGGAACCGTAACCAGATCCCGTGTGATTATCTGGCGTGCGGGTTTCATCTCGTGCCGAACGTTGAGCTGGCGGAATTGTTGGGATGTAAGGTTGAAAATGCCTGTGTTCAGGTCGACGAGTTTCAGCAGACGACGGTGCCGAGTGTTTACAGCGCCGGTGAAACTACCGGAATTGGCGGATTGGAACTGTCTCTCGTCGAGGGTGAGATAGCCGGGCTCGCGGCAAGTGGGGCGCATGACGCGGCGCGCGGGCTGTTTCCTGTTCGTGGCAGGCAGCGAAAGTTTGCGGAGTTATTGAATCGGACCTTTGCACTTCGCGATGAACTAAAATCACTGGCAGCGCCCGAGACGATTGTTTGCCGGTGTGAAGATGTGACGTTTGAACGTTTGCGAGCACATGATTCCTGGCGCGCGGCGAAGTTGCAGACGCGCTGTGGCATGGGACCATGTCAGGGCAGAGTTTGTGGCGGTGCGGTTGAGTTTTTGTTCGGGTGGCGCGCGGAGTCAGTGCGGCCGCCGGTGCTGCCGGTGCGAGTGGAAAGCCTGACCATGGATTGAACGGATTGAGACCGATTCTGGTTTTTGGAGAAGAAGGATGAAGATGAAGTGGGTGGGCGTGATGCCCGCGACGACGACGGCTTTCGATGAGGAGTTGAAGGTTGATCATGCCTTTGTGGCGGAACATGCGAAGTGGCTGGTGGATCATGGATGCACTGCGATCGTGACGCCGGGATCGTTGGGTGAAAGCGCAACGTTGAGTGTGGATGAGAAGCTCGCGATCTGGACCACGCTCGTGGGCGCCGTGGGAGATCTCGTGCCGGTAGTTGCGGCAATTGCCTCGCTGAGCACTGCCGAAGCGATTGGGCTGGCCGAGCGCGCGGCGGATCTCGGATGCAGTGGTTTGATGGTCTTGCCGCCGTACGTCTATCGCAGCGATTGGCCCGAGATGAAGGCTCACGTCGAAGCCGTATTTCGCGCTACTAAACTCTCGTGCATGCTTTACAACAATCCGGTCGCTTACGGCACCGACTTTCTACCCGAGCAGATCAAAGAGCTGGCCGCCGAGCACGAGAACTTCGAAGCAGTGAAGGAGTCGAGCACGGATGTGCGGCGGGTGACGTGGATTCGAGAACTGGTCAGCGACCGGTTAGCGATCTCCGTCGGTGTTGATGATGCGATCGTCGAGGGGATTGCGGTGGGCGCCGTGGGTTGGGTCGCAGGTTTGGTAAATGCGCTACCGGAAGAGTCGGTGGATCTCTTCAACTACGCGATGAATGGTGAACGAGAGAAGGCGATTTCGCTCTACAACTGGTTTCTGCCGCTGCTGCGAATGGATACGGTGCCGAAGTTTGTGCAGTTGATCAAACTCGTGCAGCAGGAGGTTGGGATGGGAAGTGCGCGAGTGCGTCCCCCAAGGCTTGAATTGAGAGGCGCGGAGCTAGATGACGCATTGAGAGTGATTCGAGAGGCGCTTGATAGCCGTCCTCGGAGTTAACCACAAAGACACAAAGACACAAAGACACGAAATCAGTTAAAAAAATTTAGTGTCTTAGTGTCTTTGTGGTTCAAATCAACCTCACAACTTCGTCCGCCACGCGTAACCCAACGTCAAACGCCTCCTCAAACAGCGCGACCCCACTCAACTCCGAGTGCGCAAAGTGGATCCCTCGGAACGGCTTCGCTCCCTCCCTGCGCGCCGGTCCCCACATGAATCCCGTCCGCGGGCGGATCATCGCGTGACCCCAACGCATCACGTCCAACCGCTCCACCAGATTGCGAATATCCGAATGCGCGCGTGAGAGATCGCTCAACGCGATCTCGGCCCAGCCTCGCCAGTCAGTCTCCAACAGTCGTGTGCGCGCCACGCGCGGGTTTTCGTCAACCAGCGGATAGTAGTAAGTAAGCACAGTGGGACCACGATCGAGTCCGCGTTGATGTGTTGCGACGACGTAACCAAGCGATGGGCTTTCGTAAAGCACGTTGTCCCAGGCGAGTGGAAAATCACGCAGCGATGGTTTCGGCCGATCCTTCAAGGTTAGGTTCGCTACCATCCACGACCCAAACTGAAACTCTGCAAGGTGCGGCGGCGGATTGTCGCGATACGGCCGTACGATGTGACGCGCGATGAAGTGCGGCGCCGCGAAGATGACGCGTTCCGCTCGGAACCCGCGGGGTGCGCGTTTTTCGGAATCCAGCGTGACTACATCGACGCGGCCGTTTTCAGCCGGGATCAACTCCACCGCCGCGCGGTCCAACTGAATATTCGTCTTCGCTCGCTCGAAGAGATGATGCACAAGGCGTCCGTTTCCCTCAGGCCACGTGATCAGCGACTGTGATTCAGTCTTCGGCGCCACGACGCGTGAGCAGAAATAAAACAACCCGGCCCAGGCGCTCGTCTGCTCGAGTGTCATCCCGTAATCGTCGCGACACGCGTAATCGACCCACCAGCGCAAACGCGGACTCGTCAGTCCACGCTCATTCATCCACTCGCCGATCGACAGTCGATCGAGTGCGGTTACTTCAGCGTCGTCGGAACATGCCGAAACAGGCAGCGTAAACGCGCGTCTTCCTTTGGCATCGCGCCAGAGGACCCACTTATCCACTTCGGCATTAAACTTTTGATACTGCTGTTTGTCTTCTTCGCTTTCACCCGCATGAAGATAGAGCCCTTCGTACCAGCGACCTTTGTAGAAGACGCGCTCCTCAGGATCGCGGCAGAGAAACTGCTCCGCGATGACTGGCTCGCCATGCTCGTCCTTCGTTTCAACGACGCCCATTTCTTCGAGCAGTGAGACAAGCGCGACGTTCTCTTTCATTGGTGTGGGGATGTAGTGTGCGCCCCAGGGAAAGGAGACGATGCGATTGGAGCCGGAGCGTGAGGTGCCGCCTGGAGCGTTTTCGAGTTCGATGAGGACGAAGTCGTTGAAGCCTTTGCTCTTCAGTCGCCACGCAGCCGTCAGTCCGGCAACGCCGCCGCCCACAATAACCACCGGCACGTTGGTCCAGGCGTCCTGCGGCACCTCGACTCGCAAGCCATCGCGCAACTGATGACCGAAGACATCCGAAGTCCCAACGATCTCCCCCGGCGGCAGCGGCGCCACATCGTTGCGCCGGCACGCCGCCAACGCGAATGGGACACCAAGAAACGCCGCCAGAAGCTCACGTCTGTTCATGTGAAAAAATAGGTCCTATAGGTCCTATAGGACCTATTTTCTGCTACTCAAACCGCTTCCACTCACCCTCGTAATATCGCACCAGCACCTGGTTATCGAGCCGGTTGATTTCAACGGGAACGGGCTCGATGTCTTTGGAGAGTGTAAACATCGCCGCTAGTGTTTGGTCGTCGAGGAACTTCAAGCCCGCCGGCGGATGTCGCGGAATCTCGAAATCGGTCGATCGTGCGAGCGCGAAGCCCCAGAGACCGAAACTCGGCACGGCAGTGTAGTAAGGCTTCACAACAAAACCCGCGGCTTCAAGCGTGCGGATGATGCACCAGTACGAATTCCGCGCGAACATCGGCGACGTTGATTGCACCGCGACCGCCGCGTTCTCAGTCAAACGCGTTCGCAGCAACCGGTAGAAGCGCGTCGTGTAGAGTTTGCCTAGTGCGAACGTGTTTGGATCGGGAAAGTCGATGATCGCCGTGTCGTAATCAGGTTCGTTCGTTTCTTCCACCCAGATGAAGGCGTCTTCATTGATCACCTTGACGCGCGGGTTACTGAAAGCCTCCTGGTTCAAACGCGCCAGCAACGGAAAACGACTCGAAAGCCTCGTCATCTCGGGATCGAGATCGACAACCGTCACCCGTTCAACCGATGGATACTTCAGAATCTCGCGCACGGCGAGTCCATCACCACCGCCCAGCACCAGCACGCGCCGTGGATTGTTCGACAACAACATCGCCGGATGAACGAGCGCCTCGTGATAGCGATACTCATCAGTCGAGCTGAACTGCAAATTCCCATTGAGAAACAACTGAAATCCGGCGCGCCCGCGGGTGATCACGATGCGTTGATAAGGCGTGTCTTTCGTGTAAACGATCTCGTCGGCAAACATCTCATCTTCGGCGAGAGACGTGAGCTTGTTTGCCTTAATCAGCCCGACGAGCAACAAAGCGATCACCACGATCGCTTTCACACGTAGCGCTGTGATGCTCCCCTTGATCAGTGGACGCAGCAACCACGTGCCCCACAAAGCAACGGCGGCGTTCAGCATTCCAAAGACCAGGGAAGTGCGAATCAGACCGAGCCGCGGAACAAAGAAAATCGGAAACAGGATCGACGCGAGCAGCGCGCCAATGTAATCAAACGCCAGCACGCGCGAGACGAGTTCCTTGAACTCAATCTCGTTCTTCAGAATGCGAAGCAGCAGCGGTATTTCCAGACCGACGAAGACGCCGATAGCGAAGACGACAGAGTAAAGAATGGCGTAGAAGTAACTGACGCGAGAGAAGCTGATGAATAGGAGCGGGGCGGAGAAGCCGCCGAGGATCGCGACGGCGAGTTCGATATCGACAAAGCGCTTCGCGAGTCCCTTATCGATGAAGCGCGAGAGCCACGAGCCGACGCCCATCGCAAAGAGATAGATACCGATGATGAGTGAAAACTGAGTTATTGAATCGCCGAGGACGTAACTGGCGAGAGTGCCGGCGAGGAGTTCGTAAATGAGTCCGCAGGTCGCGACAATGAGAACGTTGAGAAAGAGTAGAGGCGGACGCTTCATTACAATTCTATAGGTCCTATACGGCAGATAGGACTTATAGGACCTATGGACTTGGAATGCTTACCCATGAATCGCTGCGGCGATGATCAAGGCGACCCCGAGGATCACGGAGGCGATTACGATCGCGAGCGCTGTGTTGTGGTCCTCTTCGATCTCTTTCCGCACTGAGAACGGCGTTGCCTTCGCGATCACGACAAACGCGAGCGCAAATACGATCAGGCCCAGTACGACGAACACCAACGTCGTGACGAGTATCGGCAAAAGACTCTCCAGTGGAACTATTAATCCGATTGAAGTCAGCATCTATTTTCCTCCGTGTAAGCCATAGTGCCAGAAGTGAAAAGAGCGATAACCATTCTGCCGTGCGTCGGGCGGCAACTGCCGGCGCGAGCCGCCACCGATTTCCCAGCCAAGCATCGCGGCCATGCTGTACAAGCTCACGATGCCAATACCGAAGACTGTGTAAAGTTTCTTTAGCATCTGAATCTCCAGACTCATTTGAACCACAAAGACACTAAGACACAAAGTTGATTTTGTGTCTTAGTGTCTTTGTGGTTAGTCATCGTCATCGTCACTATCGTCGCTAGTCTCAGTGAACATACTCTCCGACCATCGACGCCGCTCAAATCCGACGTGATAAATGATCATGATGATCGGACCAATCGATAACCCGATCAGCGCCAGTATCAGGTTGAACCCGTGGGTAACGTTCTGTTCGACCTTGATCGCGATCGTCGCAGGCTGCTGCCACTTCTCCCACTGCCCCTCCAACCGCAGCACATACCTCCCACCCGGCATCGCCGACGTGGTCGCCGAATCCTCCTGCCCACCTTCCGACCACGACTCCCCATCTTCAACTCCACGATAGTAAGAGATGTCGATCGGAAACGACTGGACCAGCCCCGTTTCATCGTTGATCAGATCTCCTTCGAGATAGACCCAACTGTTATCGACTTGCGAATCGCCGATGATCTTGATATTGCGCCGGCCCGCCAACTCAAACGGTTGACTGAAGTAGACCTGTGTGCCGTCCGCATTCGGTAGCGGCGGCAACGTCACCGTTTGCGAGAACACTTCCTTCGTCGAACCCGAAAGTACCAGTGTCAGGAAGCCGGCGACCAACGCTATCAGGATGAAAACAACCCAGTATTTGTAAACCCACCAATGTTTGTAAGGTTGATTGGGCGCGACGTTCGAGGGTTTCGGCAGTCCGCTAACCGAGAAAGCCTTTTCTATCTGTGGAACCGGTATGTACGTCCCGAGTGACCAATTGATCTCCCCGGCGACGCGCCTTGTTTTGGTCGGTTCTTCAGGATCGGAGATGTAAACAGTCGAGACTTCCTTCGAGAGCATGTAAGGCGCCGCGACATAGTCGACACCGCGTACCTTTTCGCCCGCTTCGACCTTCCAGTAAAACTCTCCGATTACACTTTCAACCTGACACGGCGCGTCCTGGAAGATCTTGTAACTCTTGCCGTTGTAACTTGCGTACTTCCCTGTCTCAAAGACTTCCCCAGGCGGCACAGCCTGCACGTAGTTCCAGTGTGAATCGCTATTGACCAGCCAGCGGAAACCGACCTGTGGATTGTAGAGAAGATACTCACTCCAGAAATATTGCGTCCCATCGATCGTGACGCTGCGCGACATCGCACCGATCAACGTCATCTTGCCTTCAGGCACCTCGCCGACAGTGCCCAGCGGAATCAACGGCTGAAACGATGGCGCTTCGAGAGTCTTTAGATAACTCAACTGTCCCTGGTTGACGTCCAACAGCGAGTTGCAGTTTGGACAAGTAACGCGCTCGGTTTTGTCAGGCGCCCGCAGTTCTAACGGTCCGGCACAGTGCGGACAACTCAACTGCGCCGCGCCGACGCGACGCTCTTCGCGTTCGGGTTTGCGCGTCGTCGTGATGCCGAGTTCTTCAAGTGTGACTTGTTGGCCCAGGAAGACGAGTGGCGGTGTTTGGTTGTAATCGAGCGTGCCGAAAGAGTTATTCACGCCCGAAAGATCGGCGTAGTAGTAGGTCTCGCCCGGCGTTAAGAGATAAGGGATTTCACCTTGCGCACCGAGCGCCGTCGCGCGTCCCGTTTCGGCGACCATGAGCGGCGTGGGCCAGGGAAGACCCGGCACTTGTTGTCCGAGTTGCAACTGATCGAACTCCGGCAGTTGCACGCCCTCGGGAATCGGATATTGGAAAGTGATGTAGAAACGGCCCTGAGCTTCGGCGAGCCAACCGAGCCATCCGTTTGAGAACGTCGCGTACCACTCATCCCACTGCCCGCCCATCTCGTGTCCGAGTTGCGCGCGGCCGGTCAACTCAAATGGCACGTCTTTCCACTTGCCGCGCAAGCCGACGTCGAGTGGCGAACCAGTTTCAACAAGTTCGGCGACTTTGCCGAGATCATTTAATCCGCGATCGGTGCGAGCGACCGCGGAACGGCAGTAGGTACAAATGACGACGATCGACTGCCCGCTCTTGAATTCAACCGGCCCTCCGCACGCGGGGCAGTTCGCCACGAGCGCACTCATTTAGCGGCTCCTGCCAACTCGTGAACTCGAATCGATCGTTCCAACATGCGAACATTCACTTCCGTCGCGCCGAGCATCTCTTTCAGTGTTGTTTCCCAACTCCACGCGGCGCCGCCACGGCAACAGTAAAGATTGAACGTGGCCGCTTGAAATTCCGGATAGGTGTGACAACTAAGGTGCGATTCGGAAAGTAAGGCAAGGCCACTCACACCGTTCGGGTGATCGAACTGATGCCACTGAACCTCGCCGAGCACATGTAGATCGAGATCGCGTATTACGCGATCGAAAACTGCACGCATTCGATCGAGATTTGCGAGCGCTGCCGGGTCACAGCCGCTTGCGTCGATGAGCCATTCAGTTCCGAGATTCATAGTCCGCAGAAACAGATGACACAGATTATCAGATTCCGTGTGATCTGTGGATTGCCTTTATTCTCCCAATAATGACGCGTGCGGCAAGATTGACGGCGGAATCGGCTCCAGAAATCGTGAGAGCGTGGGCGTGCCATCGGTCTCCGGACCCCGGTAAACATCCACCGCCGGATAGACAAAGTGCAGTTCGCGCTTCGCCCGCGTCGTCGCCACGTAAAGCAGCCGTCGCTCCTCCTCGAAATCGTCAAACTCATCCTGGAACCGACTGGACGGAAACCAACCGTCGGTCATCCAGATCACAAACAGATTGTCCCACTCCAAACCCTTCGCTGAGTGAACAGTCGAGAGTGTCACGAACCCACTGCTTCTGCGCGGCGTGTTGTCCTGGACAGCTTCCGTCGGATCCAGCGCGATGTCGTCGAGCAGTTTCGCAGCGGTTTTGTAACGCTTCGCGATCGATTGCAGGTGTTCCAGATCGCGGCCGCGCCGCTGCACGTCGTCGTACTTGTTCTTCAGCAGCGGACGATAAAAACGCAACACGGCAGACAATTGTTCACTCGGCGATTGGCTCTCGAGGATGGTTGCAAACACACGAGTGAGCCTCGTCAGTTGCGCCTTGTAAGCCGCGCGAGCTGGGAACCGATGAAGCTTCTTGAACAGACCGGACTTGCTCTTGGTCGAGCGAAACTCTCTTTGTTCGACTCCCAGATGTTCCAGTATTTGATAGACAGTTGCATCGCCGATGTGATCGATCAGCTTCAACGCTCGGAACCACGAAAGCGTATCCGAAGGCTTAACCATCACGCGGAGGAACGAGAGCGCGTCCTTGATGTGGGCCGACTCAGCAAACCTGATCCCGCCAAACTTCCGAAACGGGATTCCCTGCCGTCCCAACTCGATCTCGAGATCAAACGAATGCGAACTCGAGCGAAACAGCACGGCGATCCCGCTGAGCGGCACACCCGCCTCCCGCAGTTCGGCGATTCGCTGCGCGACAAACTGCGATTGCTCGTTCTCATCACGAGCGCTCACCACTACGGGCTGTTCGCCACCAGGAATCTGCGAGTAAAGCCGTTTTTTGAAACTCTCTTTGACGTCGGCAATGATCGCGTTTGCGACGTCGAGAATCGGCTGTGTGCTCCGGAAGTTCTCTTCAAGCTTGATGATCTGCGCCGACGGGAAGAGCTTTGGAAACTCGAGCATGTTGCGATGACTCGCGCCGCGAAACGAATAGATCGATTGAAACTCGTCACCTACGACGGCGACGTTGTCGTGTCGTGCGGTCATCAGTTTCACAATCTGCGCCTGAAGCTTGTTGGTGTCCTGGTACTCATCCACCATTATGTAACGATACTGATCCGAAAGTTGTTCACGCATCGACGCGCTTGCCTCAAGCGCTTCGCGGAGACGCACCAGCAGATCGTCGTAAGTCAGCATGTGCCGGCCGCGTTTGAACTCCTCGAATGATTTGAACAACGTTTCCAGATTTCGGCGTTCGTCGATGAACTGCGGATACTCCTGGTTCAGCACCTGCTTCAGCGATTGCACTTTGTTGACCATCATGCTGAACATGGCGGCGATGGTGCGCTTGCGTGGAAAGTGCTGTGCTTTGGTTAAGCGGATCTGGCGGCGAAGAAGATCGATCAGATCTTCCGTGTCGCTCTGGTCCAGGACGGTGAAGTTCTTTTGCACGCTCGCCTCATCCGCAAACTTGCGCAGGACTGAATGGCCCAGCGAGTGAAACGTGCCACCGGAAACTCGCTGGCAACGTGCGTCGGCGAGGGCCGCAGCACGTGTCAACATGCTTGCCGCTGCGCGGCGTGTGAAAGTCAGCAGCAGGATCGATTCCGGTTTGGCTCCGACCTCGACCAGACGCGCCACGCGATACACGAGTGTTCGCGTTTTTCCAGTGCCCGCGCCGGCAACGATCAATAGAGGACCCTCGGTCGTGGTAACTGCCTTAAACTGCGCTTCATTCAGCTCCTTCTCGTAATCGATAACTTGAGCGCCCGCGCCGGTGCGTTTGAGTATTAGTCTGGTTTTAGGAGCGGCGGGCAGCGTCTTTCCGAGTTCAAGTGCGCGTTTAAATGTCTTGAGTTCCGCGGCGAGTTCTTCGACGGTCTGATAACGTTCCTTCGGCGACTTGGCGAGCGCTTTCGCAAGAATTCTTTGCAGATCAAACGGCAGCTCCGCGCGGCTACCATTCGTCATTTTTGGTTCGCGATGGAGAATGGCGTGCATCGTGTCGATGCGATTGTCGTGAACAAATGGCGCGGCGCCGGTCAGGAGTTCGCACAATACGACTCCAAACGAAAAGACGTCGCAACGCCGGTCCACACGTTGGCCCAGCAGCTGCTCCGGCGCCATGTAGTTAACCGTTCCCATCAACGTGCCTGACTGTGTTTGCACGCCGCGGATGAGAGTCTTCTGTTCGCTATCGGCGACGAGTGCGCGTTCACGTTCGGCGACGAGCTTGGCTAAACCGAAATCGAGAATCTTGGCGTAGCCATCGCGATTCAGCATCAGGTTCTCAGGCTTGAGATCGCGATGGATGATTCCGAGTTCGTGTGCTCGTGCCAGGCCGGTCGCGATCTGAATGGCGATATCGAGAATCTCCTTAAGTTCGAGACCTTTGCTGTTGATCTTCTGGCGGAGAGTCTCGCCTTCGACGTACTCCATCGCGATGTACGGGCTGCCGTTGTCTTCGCCGACCTCGTAGATCGTCAGAATATGTGGATGGTTCAACGCCGAGGCCGCTCTCGCTTCCTGGAAGAAGCGGCGGCGCCGATCCTGCTGCGAAACGTACTCCGGTGGCAGTAGTTTGATAGCGACGATTCGCTGTAATTTGTTGTCGTAAGCCTTGTAAACCGCGCCCATACCACCGGCGCCGATGGGTTCGACGATCCGGTAGTGTGCAATGCTTTGAACTGGACGGGGCTTCATATCGTAATTTTAAGCCGAAGATGGACTCAGATGATACAGATATGTTCTGATTAGCGTTACCGATGTCAAACTGCGGCCGTCACGAAAGGAGCTGCCTATGTTGTGTCCGCGTTGTGCCTCGAATCAGAGTGACGAGATAAAGTTCTGTACTTTTTGCGGCGCAAATTTGCAAGCCGTGCGCGAAGCGCTTACCGCCCCCGATACAGCCAAGAAGTTTGACTGGGGCGACACGTGGGTCGCGGAGATGTTCATGTCGGGCCAGGCTCACGAGCGACGCAAGCTCGAGATGGAGCAGCGGCTTGGAATCACTGCTGAAACGAAACGTTATAACGAGATCAAAGCCGGCGTGATCCTGAGTTGTATTGGCGTCGGTTTGTCGATCTTCCTGTTTATTTTCATGCAGGGAATCATCCACAAGGTTGATCCTGACGAGGCGGAGATCATCAGTCGCCTTTGGATCGCCGGAGTAATCCCGTTCATGATTGGCGTGGCGCTCATGATCAATGGACTGGTAGTCAGCAAGAAACTAATCGAACTTCAGGAACGCAAGGAACGAGATAAGGGTAGTTTGGAGGGTGGTCAGGCGCCGCGTACCTTGCGACCGGCCGACACCTCGGAATTTATCCCCGCCGGCATGAGCGTCACCGAAGGAACGACCCGACATCTCCACAGTGTCGAAAAGGAAAAGAATTAACCACAGATTTTCACCGATGATCACAGATCAGATCCGTATTTATCTGCGAAAATCTGTGGTTAACCCTTCACCAGCAAATCGAGCTCTTCGGGTGTGCGTGGCCAGTCGCTTTTGAGTAGACGCGAGAGGCCGCGATCAGCGAGGAGCTTGCCGCCGGTCTGACAGGTCGGACAGTAATTCGCCTCATTTGCCGCGTATCGAATTCGTTGGATCTTGCTGCCACATCGCGGGCACGGTTGTCCGTACTTCCCATGGGTCGCCATGTCCGGCCGGAATGCCGTTACCTTCTCCGGAAAACGCTCACCATATTCTGCCCGCAGCCGTTCCACCCAATCCGTCAAACTTCGCTTGACCGCCTCGAACAGCCGCTCGACTTCGCTGTCGGAGAGTTTCTGTGTGAGTGTGAATGGCGAAAGCTTGGCTTCGTGAAGAATCTCGTCGGAATAAGCATTACCGATCCCACTCAGAATGCGAGGATCTGTGAGTGCGCGCTTCAACGTGTGGTTCTTCGCGCTGATCGCTTGCGCAAACTCTTCCGCGGTGGCTTCGAATACTTCCAGTCCACCGGGATTCAAATTCTCAAGTCCAGCGTCGCCCTGAACTACGTGAAGCGAAGCGCGTTTTTGTGTCCCTGCTTCGGTTAGCGTCAGACTGCCGCTGTTGAATTCGAATACAGCGAGCGATCGACCTTTGGCGGCTTTGCCTCGTTCGTCGAACCAGTGGAGCCTGCCTGCGATCATAAGGTGCAGAACGAGCCACAGATCGCCTTCGAGTCCGAAGCAGATCCGTTTACCAAGCCGCCGCAGTGCGACGACTTTTTGGCCTTCAACGCTGGACAGAGGTGGAACCGCGGTGCGCAACAGGAAAGGACTTGCGACGCGCACACGTTGGAGAACACTGCCTGAGATTCGTTTATCGAGAGCCTCGATATAGACAACGATGTCCGGCAGTTCAGGCACTCAGGTTCTGCTCTTGTTTAGACGGTACTGCGGCTCTTAACCATCCGCCAGATCCACAGCACGACGATTGCGCCGAGGATCGATAACAAGAGGCCTGCGGGTCGGAACCCGGTAGTATCAGCGCCCCAGATTGCCCAACTAATTAGGCCGCCGACAATGGAGCCAACAATGCCCAGCAGGATGGTGGCGATAATGCCCATGGCATCCTTCCCAGGCATGATTAGACGAGCGAGTGCACCTGCGATCAATCCGATGATTAACCACCAAATGAAACTCATCATCTGTATTGTCCTCCTTGGGTGACCGCTTTATATCACTCCTGCGTTAGCGAAGCAAAAAATTTGAACCACAAAGACACAAAGACACAAAGTTAAATCTTTGTGTCTTCGTGCCTTAGTGGCTAAAAGGCTTCCGAATTACGCGCGTTTGTGGAACGGACCGTAGATCGCATAGGTCACGGCATTCCCATTCACCGGGCCGCCCGGCAGGTTGCCGCGGTCGCCCTGCTGGTTCAGATAGAGCGTGTTGCCGTCAGGATCGAAGCAACCGCCACAGAACTCAGTCTCATTGTCTGCCGTCTTCGCAAAGTCGTAGATCTCGCCCGCAAGCGTCACGCCGCGAACGAACTGTTCACCATTGCCGTCTTCCTGCAAGAAGATGTCGCCGGTTCCCGGAACCACGACGATGTTGTCAGGACTCTGAAGCGCCGCTGAACTGGTCGACTCATAGATCAGGGTCAACGTTTCACGACCCGGATCGTACTCCCAAACCTGTCCGAGACCGGCAGCGCCGCCGGAAGTCGTATCGAAGTACACTTTCGATTTGCCGTGACCCATCCACATTCCCTCAAGTCGATTGAAGTAAGCCGCGCCTTTGTCCTGCGCCTGGATGCGATTGGGCGTGAAGCCGGCAACGCGATCCGACCGATTGTCGGTGTCGTCGTCGTGATCGGGTTCATCGACCGTGACCCATTCGACGCGATAAGCAACACCGACCACGCGACCCGTGTTCATGTTTGCATGAAACTCGTCGCGCAACTTCAAGGCTTGCAGCGGTCCCGTTGTTTCTGCGAGCGGTTGATTTCCAGCGGGCCGCGGCACGTACCGATAGAAGCAGGAACCGATCGAACCAAGCACGGGATCGGAGGTGATACTGCGATCCTCAGTCATATAGATCACGCCTGAGCGCTCGACGGCGGCCTCGTGAGCTCTGCGTCCCGCCTGTATAACCGGAATCGCAGCCACCGGACCGTCGGCAGTCGCGTCGATCTCAAACAAGTATCCGTGCTTCTTGCCGTTCATGCGCTTCACTACTTCTTCACAAGTGATCCAGATGTGCGGCGAACGAATACCGCCGGCGCAGTTGGTTGAAGTGCCGGCGAGAATGGCGAAGTCGCGCACCACTTCGTAGTTATAGAGCGGCAAACCGGTCTCGGGATCCTTTCCGATGTGCTCGCGACGCACTTCGAGTTTTGTATTACCACCGCGCGCGTTGACGTTGTACTGAAGATCATTTGGAGTGACGACTTTTATCTCGCCCGATTGTTCGCGATTCTCGTGATTGCGAATGAGAATCGTAGTTCCATTGCTACCTGGATACGCGGCCATGCCGTCGAAAATGCCGGGCGTCGGTTGACCATCGCTCATGATCGTTCCCTGCACAGAGATGACCTGGTAATTGAACTCGGCCGGCAGCCACAGATGACCTTTGTCAACCAGCGGGCCGTAGCCTTCCGACTGTGCCAACGTGTTTCCTAAAGCTCGTCTCGCACTCAGCGCCTGAAACGGTCCTAGTGCGGCGAGTGCTCCGCCGAATACAGCAGTGCTCTTGATGAAGTTGCGTCGATCCATTTGTGCTCCTTTTCTGTCTGGGTGTGTACGAGCACTTTAGAGGCGGCGAGTTACGGGTATGTAAGGACTGCGTGAATGGTTGTTGATTGTTGAGTTAAAAGTTCGTTACGCGCTCGATAAAGATTACTCACGCAAAGGCGCAAAGACGCAAAGTTCCGACCTCTGGCAGCCGAAGGTCAGAACTTTGCGTCTTTGCGGCTTTGCGCGAGTAATCCTTAATGCGCCCGACGCCACATATGGTTTCGAACGCCAAATACGGCTTCCATCCTTCCACCCAACACTCTTGTTGCCCCAACATTATCAATAACTTACCGTTTCCGGCTTCGTGGCCTCGCCGTTGCACTATCCCCACCGGAAAGGAAAGAACGACAAGCATTATGACGAGCCGAATTACCCAAGTTAACGGTTACCCAGGAAAGACAACCACCTTGCGAGTCGAAGGTTCGCTTCGCCTCGCGGATGCGGAGCTGTTGGAATCGACATATCTCGAACTACGCGCGAAACACGACGGAAAGATTGCCATCGACCTGGCGGGCACCAGTTTTCTCGATAGCGATAGCGCGACAGTTCTTTGCCGTCTCAAGGAAAGAGGCGTCGAGTTAATCGGTCTTCATTATTTCGTCCAGCAAATCATTCAAGCAGCGGAAAACGAATAGCCCCGACAAGGAGCGGAGGTCTTATGCAAAGCACAAAGACAGTAACCAGGTTTCTTCTAATCGCAGTTGCGTTTGTGATGACGTCCACGACGCAGGCACAGACCAACACCAGCGAAAAGACGATCCAACCAACTGCGCCACCGGAGCGAGTCGGTGTTGAAGCAGCGGATGCGCTGCCACTGAGTCTCAATGAGGCAATCAGGTACGCACTGGAGAACAACAACGACATCCGCACGTCGCGGATCGACGTCGAGAAAGCGGAGCACAGTCTGACCGCTCGTCGCGGCGCTTACGATCCGCAGTTGTTCTCAGAAACCTATTTCGAGCGTGCCACCATTCCGGTCGCTTCGTTTCTGGGGGGCAACAGCAGCGGCCGGCTGGAGCAGAGAGATTTCACCAGCAGGATCGGTTTGAGCGGGTTGTCGCCAAAGTTCGGTGGTTCCTATTCGTTTGACGTGTCTTCCACACGCTTTTCAAGTAACAACTTTTTCAACGCGTTGAATCCTGCTAACTCAGCGCGTTTCTCTTTCGACTACACGCAACCGTTAGTTCGTGGTCTCAAGACTGACGACAACCGCCGGCAAATCGAGATCGCGAAGAAGAACCTGACGCTTACCGACGTTCAGTTTCGCCAGCGCGCAACTGAAGTCATTACTAAAGTCGAACAAGCTTACTGGGAGCTGGTTCATTCACTAAAGACTTTGCAAGTGCAGTCAGAAGCAGTGAAGCAGACGCGCGCGCAGGTTGAAACCAACAAGAGACAGGTGGCGCAAGGCGTCTTGGCGCCGATCGACGTGGTTGAAGCGGAAGCGCAGGTGAAGCTTTATGAACAGAACGTCTACGCGGCGCAGGAAGAAGTGACGCGTGCCGAGAACCAGCTCAAGACGCTCATGCTTCCGGATAGAACGTCGCAGCTCTGGTCGCGCGCGTTGTTGCCGGTGACGCCGGTGAATCTCGAGGCGCCGCGCATGGCGTTGAGCGATGCGATAGCAACCGCGATGGAGAACCGTTTTGAGCTCGCGGAGCTGCGTACGAGCAGCGAGATCAATGAGATCAACAAGCGCTTCTATCGCGATCAAACAAAGCCGCAGGTTGATCTGATGGTCAGTTACAGCAGCAACGGTTACGCGGGCACGCTGAGCGACAACGATAACCCGATTCTGAATGGATTGACTTCGCTCCAGAGTCGCGTCGCGGAGTTATCAAACATCGCCGGACTGCCGGCGTTGGCGCCAAACACCTTCAACACGATACCGGCAGATATGCAGGGTGGTTACCGCCGTGCGCTTTCAAACCTGCTGGGCCAGGACAATCCGACCGTCAAGGTTGGCGTTCGCATCTCGCTGCCGTTGAAGAACCGCACAGCGAAAGCCGAACTCGGTCAAACGCTCGCGGAAGGCCGGCGGTTGCAATCGGTTCGCGCGCAAGCTGAGCAACTGATCGAGGCTGAAGTTCGCAACGCGATTCAGAAAGTGCGTTCGGTCGAGGCGAGCATGTCGGCAGCGACAGCGGCGAGAGTGGCGTCGGAACAGCAGTACAACAGCGAGCAGCGCAAGTTTCAAGGCGGGATGTCAACGGTCTACATGGTGCTGCAACGACAGACGGATCTGGTGATGGCGCGCGGGCGTGAGCTTGAGACGCAGACCGATCTGAACAAGGCGATTGCTGAGTTTCAACGCGCTACTGGTAACACGTTCCGCTATCGCAACGTCGCGGTGATTTCAGACGGGCTGCGACTCGAGCAAGGCGATGCGCAATCCAAGGTCGGCCAGGAATAACCAGAGATTACACCGATTGGAGAAAACTTATGTCGAACAAAACCGATAAGAAAGCGAAAGCCAAAAAGATTCTAAAGCCGATCCTTGCTTTGCTGGTCCTGACTACCATCGGCGTCAGCGTTTGGTACTTCTTCATTCGCAAGCCAGCCACTCCGGCGAATGTGATCAAACTCAGTGGCCGCATCGAAGGCGACGACACAACCGTTGCCACCAAGATTTCCGGACGCATTCGCGAGATACAAGTCCGCGAAGGCGATCAGGTCAAGGCCGGCCAGGTCATCGCTTTAATCGATGACCAGCAGGTGCGTGCACGCGAAGAGCAGGAGCGCTCGAACGTGATGCAGGCTGAAGCTCGCGTGCTGAGTACGCAACAGCAGATCGCGGTTCTCAACGCACAGCTCGAGGAGAGCAATATCGGCGTCGATCAGGCGCGCCTCGATGCACAGGGACGCGTAAGTCAGGCAGAAGCCCAGGTGGCCCACGCCGAAGCGCAACTCGCACAAGCCGAAGCCGACTACGGTCAAGCGAAGTATGACGAACAGCGCTATACGACACTTGCGAAAGACGGCGACGTTCCGGAACGCACCGGACGGCAGGCGCAGACCACTGCCGAAGCACATGCTGCAGCCGTTCACGCGGCCCGGAAACAGGTTGATGTGGCGCGCGGCGCACTGACGATGGCGAAAGCCAACGTTGCAAATGCTGCAATGCGCACTTCACAAGCCACCGCAATCCGGAAACAGATTCTCCAGGCGCAATCCGAAATCGCTGCGGCGCAGGCCGAGACCGAACAGGCGCGCGCCAAGCTCCGCGAGGTGCAGGCCGATCGAGAAGATCTGCAAGTGATAGCGCCGATCGACGGCACAGTCGCAACTCGTTCGGCTGAACCGGGTGAAGTCGTCGCAGCGGGAACGACGCTCGTGACGATTGTGAACCTGAACGAGGTGTATCTGCGCGGGTTTATTCCGGAGGGTGACATCGGACGGGTGCGCACCGGACAAACTGCACGTGTGTATCTCGACTCCGCCCCGGACAAGCCGCTCGAAGCAATCGTGTCGCGAATCGATCCGGAAGCGTCGTTCACTCCCGAGAACACTTACTTCAAGGACGACCGCGTGAAGCAGGTAGTCGGCGTGAAGCTTCAGTTAAAGAGTGCCGCGGGTTATGCGAAGCCGGGCATGCCGGCTGACGGCGAAGTTATCACTAACTAGATAGAGGTTCGTGAAGATGAGCGCAGTTGAATCAACAATTAACCCGTTCGATGCTGCGGTTGCACTTGAATCGCAGCGCCAGTTTTCGGGTGAGGCGATCAGAGTTCGTGGATTCGCGAAGAACTACGGCGACTTCGAAGCGGTGAAGGGAATCGACCTCGACATCGCGGCCGGCGAGATCTTTGGCATCATCGGACCCGATGGCGCAGGCAAGACTTCGGTGTTCCAGGTACTTGGCGGCGTGATGGAACCGACCTCAGGCGAGGCTGAGATGTATGGCAAGTCAACGGTCGATGCGCGCCAGTTTGTCGGCTACCTGACGCAGACGTTCAGTCTTTATCAGGATCTCAGCGTGGCGGAGAACCTGCGTTACGTGGGCCAGCTTCGTTTGTTGACTCGCAAGCAGATCGAAGAACGGGGCGATCACTATCTTCAGATGTTTGACATGGCGCGTTTCAAAGATCGCCTCGCGGGAAGTTTGAGCGGCGGTATGAAACAGAAGCTCGCTTTGGCTTGTGCGCTCATCGCAGAGCCGAAGATCCTGCTGCTCGATGAACCGACGACCGGAGTCGATCCCGTTTCGCGTCGTGAGTTTTGGGACGCACTCGCGGGTCTGGCGAGTCACGGAATGACGATGGTCGTCGCCACGCCCTATCTCGACGAAGCAGAACGCTGTCATCGAGTGGCGTTGATGTACGACGGCTTGATTCGTCAAACAGGAACTCCGGCTGAGATTCGCGAGCAACTCGGTTTGCAACGTTTGGAAGTGCGTGCGGCGGATCAAGGACAGTTGGGTCAGGCCGAAGACGTTCTAAATCGTATTCCTTCGATCAACGACGTGCAGCGGTTTGGTGATCGACTCGACCTGATGGTTGCAGACCTTGTCGCTGGCGAGCACACAACGCGCGAGGCACTCGCCGCCGCAGGTATCCAGGCCACGGAATTCAAAGCCGGCGCGCCGACGCTCGAAAACTCTTTCGTCGCAAAGCTTCGCGAACTCGGCGGTGAATTGAAAGTCTCGCCGTTTCCGCGGCGACGTCAGTTTCGTGAACGCCCGGCAGACGCGATTGCCATCGGTGCGCAGGACCTCTGTAAGCGATTCGGAAGTTTCAACGCCGTCAAGAACATCAACATCGAGGTCAAGTACGGTGAGATTTACGGACTGCTGGGTGCGAACGGCGCCGGCAAAACGACGACGATCAAGATGTTATGCGGGCTGATCGCAGCGTCGAGTGGAAAGATGGCGCTGGCTGGTGAGAGTGGAAGTTTACGGTCCAGTTTTGTTCGTCAACGGATCGGTTACATGTCGCAGAAGTTTTCTTTGTACGACGATTTGACGATTGAAGAGAACCTCAACTTTTTCGCCGGCGTGTATCAGGTGCCGCGCGAAGAGCGAGAAGAGAAGAAGCGTTGGGTGCTCGAGATCTCGGGGCTGGAAGGAAAGGGAGCTTTGCTGACTGGCAGTTTGCCGGGTGGCTGGAAACAGCGTGTCGCGTTCGGTGCAGCGGTAATGCACGAACCGAGTGTGCTGTTTCTCGATGAGCCGACGTCGGGCGTCGATCCACTTGCGCGGCGAGCGTTCTGGAAGATGATCAATAGTTTTGCGGATCGTGGAGTCGCGGTCCTGGTGACGACGCATTACCTGGAGGAAGCGGAGCAGTGCAACCGGCTCGGATTCATGGTTGCTGGGGAGTTGGTGGCTGAAGGGACGCCGTCGGGAGTGAAGGCTGCGCAAGACGGACATCTGCTGGAGTTGATCACGGATCACCCACAGGCTGCGGCAGATTTGCTAAAGCAGACGCGCGATCGTTGGCGCATCTCGTTGTTCGGCGATCGACTGCATGTGGTTGTGGATGCGAATCCGAACGTTGAGATCGATGGACTGACGAAGGAACTTGCGACGGCGAATATCAAGGTGTTGAGAGCGTACGAAACGCCTTATTCGTTGGAAGACGTCTTTATTTCAGTAGTTGAGAAAGCCCGCAACGGGAATTGATGCGGACGACGGGTGGCCACGGAGGGCCACCCCTACAAAAATGTTGCGAACGTCGAATCAATTGTAGGGGTGGCCCTCCGGGGCCACCCGATCAAGGAAATCATCATGAAGCGAATCATCGCACAGACACGAAAAGAACTGACGCAGTTTTCACGTGACCGCCTGACCGTCGTGCTCGCGCTGATCCTGCCGGTGATTCTGATGTGGCTCATCGGATCTTCCGTCTCACTGACGGTGAGCGATCTGCCGGTAGTAGTTCAAGACTGGGACCAGACGCCGGCAGCGCGTCGTTACGTGGACACTATCCGTGCATCGCTGACTTTCAGGATCGTTTCGTTGCCAATCGATGCTGCGCCTGAGAGTGCACTCGACAAAGCAGAAGCGCGTGCGGCGATCATCATTCCGGCAGATTTCGAAGCTGATCTCAAACGGGGGCAATCGCCGGAAGTGCAGTGGTTGATCGACGGCACTGACGCGAACACAGCGAACGTCATGCGCAACAACGCGGCGATGATTTCGCAGGCGTTTAATAAAACGAACGGTGCTGGAGCGGCGCCGGCGATCGATGCGCAGATGCGTTTCTGGTTCAACCCGGGTCACGATTCTGATCAATACATTGGACCAGCAGTGTTCGGCGTGATCCTGGCTTTGTTTCCGCCATTGCTGGCTGCGCTCGCAATGTCGCGCGAAGGCGAGCAGAAGACGATCTTGCAGGTTTACGTGGCGAGCATTCACGCGCATGAGTACCTGCTCGGAAAGATCTTCGCGTACATGATCGTTGCGATCGGTGAGTGGGTTTTGACGCTCGCGATCGCGTTGCCGCTGTTTGGCATTTGGTTCAAAGGCGACCCGACGCCGTTTTTGATCAGTTCGTTTCTCTATCTGTTTTGCAACGTCTGCTTCGGCGCGATGGCGGGCGCGTCGATTCCGAACCAGGCGGCGGCAATTCAGGCAGTTCAGAATGTTTGTTTTCTGCTTTCGTTCCTGTTGTCGGGATTTGTGTTTCCGATCTCAAACATTCCGTCGTGGTTGCGATGGATCTCTAGTCTGGTGCCCGCGCGGTATTTCGTTGAGGTGTCGCGCGACGTGTTCGTAAGAGGCGGCGGTTGGCCGGCGACGTGGCACGTACCGTTGGTGTTGGCGGCGCTGAGCGCTGTGTTTCTTTTCCGCGCGTGGATGAGTCTGCGAAAGATGCAGATCGACGCTTAGGAGGATAGTTCAGAGTTCAAGCTTTAGCTTGTTCTTCGTAGCAGCCAAAGACTAACGCTAACAAGCTAAAGCTTGAACTCTGAACTTAAAACAAAATTATGTTCGACAAACTTCTCAACTGGCGGTTCTGGCCGCTCTTCTTCAAAGAGCTTAACGAACTGCGCCGCAACCGACGGCTGATCGCGATGATGCTGTTGCCGCCGACGCTCAACCTCGTGTTGCTCGGATTCGCGATGAATCCTGAAGTTACTGATCTGCGTCTCGGAATCGTCGACGAGAGTCGCACGGCTGAGAGCCGCGAACTGATCTCGGCCTTCGCCGAAAGCAAATCGTTTGTCACGTCAGGCTACTATCGCTCGATGGCTGAGCTGAGTAGCGCTCTGAGTGCGGGTGAACTTGAGGCAGGTCTCGTGGTGCCGAACGATCTCGCTACCAAGCGTGCGCGTGGTGATGTTGCGGAGATCCAGTTTCTCGTCGATAGCGTCAATTCAAACACCGGCAGCATCGCCGGTGGTTACGCGTCGCGCGTGATCGGAGCGCTGAATGAAAGGATCTCGTTGAGTAAGTCGAGTGTGCAACCGGCGCGTGCTGTTTCGCGCGTTTCACTCTTCTACAACCCGGGACTGCAAAACTCCTGGTACATCGTCACCGGCATGATCGGAATGTTGATGGTGATGCTCGGCTCGCTCGTCGCGTCGGCTTCGATGGTGAAGGAAAAGGAAGTCGGCACGGTTGAGCAACTCTTGATGACGCCTGCCGGTAGTGCAGAGATCATCCTGGCAAAGATGGCGCCGGTTTTTATATTGCTGTCAGTGGACGTCGGACTCTCGGCTGCGGTCGGCAATATTGTTTTCGGACTGCCGCTGCGTGGGAGTTTGGTGCTGCTTTACACGGCGGGAATGCTCTGCGTGCTTTCGGGGATTGGCATCGGCACGATCATCGCGACGTTCACGCGTTCGCAACAGCAGGCGCAGTTGATGAGTTTCTTCGTTAATCCGCCGCTGTCTATGCTCTCAGGCGCCACGACGCCGATCGAAGCAATGCCTGAATGGATGCAACCGTTGACGAATTTGAATCCGGTGAAGCATTTCGCGGTGCTCGCTCGTGGGGTGATGTTGAAGGGCGTCGGACTCGACGTGCTTTATCCGAATTTCCTGGCGCTCGTGGCGTTTACGATAATTCTGGTTGGCGTTAGTGCCTGGCGTTTTCGCAAGCAGTTGAATTGAGTCAGGAAAGATTACTCGCGCAAAGACGCAAAGACGCAAAGTTATGACCTCTGGCTGCCCGGAAGGTCAGAACTTTGCGCCTTTGCGTCTTTGCGCGAGACGGTTTTTAATTATTACGCAAGGAGACCTCGATGAAGACGGTTGGCCGAATAGTTTTGATTGCGGCAATTGTTTGCGCGATCTACTTCGCCACGATCGGTCGCGAAGAGTTCAACAGCCTGATCGACTTCTTCTCAGATCTGCTGCAAGTAATTGCCGACAACTACCTCAGAAAATAAATCTGCGTAATCTGCGGATCACTTCACGACTCTTTTCGCGCCGTAAAGCTCGGTAAAGAGAAAGTCGATCTTTCCGTTCTTGCCCGGCACGAACACCAGTTCGTTCTCGTTTTGCGCGCCGAAAGTAAACTTGCGCTCGGCGCTCCTGGTCAGTGCGTGTTCGTTGCCATCAACTTTGACGTAAAGCTTTCCGTCTTTGATCGAGACGTCCCACGTCTGTGGTGCGTGTGAGTAGGAACCGACGTATTCATTCATCTCGGCAGCAGTAACCGGCGCGAAGGTGGGAGGCTTTTGCGGCTCATCGTCTTTTAAGCCGAGCCCGATCTCGGTCGCCTTATTCAAACTCTTGCGCATCGTTTCGCCGCTCTTATTGGTCAGTACGATGACCGCAAACTTTCGGGAGGGAACCATCTGCACCATCGATCCATAGCCACGGCTGAATCCGCCATGGCCGACAAATTCGAGCCCTTTAATCTTGAAAGTTGTCAGGCCGTAGGCGTAATACGCGTCGGTCTCACCGGGAACAGGGATGTGATGCTGGACCATCTGGTTGATCAATGATGGTGAAAGCACTTGCTTCCCGTCCAGCTTGCCGTCGTTCATGAAAGCAATCACCCACCGCGAGAGATCTTTCGCGTTCGACCACATCGAACCCGCCGGCCACATCGCCACGTTATTGAAAAGTGGACGAAGAATGGTTGGTTTGCCTTCCTGAACTGCGTGTCCGGTGGCGAAGGGATAAGTGATGGCCATTAACGGGCGAAGCGTGGTGCGTTCCATGCCGAGCGGTTTGAAAAGCAGCTCGGTCATCGCGTCAGCATAAGGCTTGCCTTGAAGTTCTTCCACTACGAAACCAGACAGCCAGAAGCCGGCGCTTGAATACGAATAGATCTCGCCTTGATCGGCGAAGAAGATGTCGTCTTTCCAGCCGCGCACCATGGTTCCGAGCGAGGCGTCGTCGTTTGAGATGATGGGCGCGGCGAAGTCACGCACGCCGGCGGAGTTGCTTAACAAATGATGCGGCGTGGCCTGGGCGATGCGCGGGTTGAGTCCTTTTACTCGATTGCCAACGGGCTCGTTGAGTTTGATCCTGTTGTTCTCGGCAAGTGTGACGAGGGCCGCCGCGGTAAACATCTTCGTGGTGGAACCGAGCCGGAAGAGCATCTCAGCTTGCATCTCGGCGTTTGTCTCGACATTCGCGACGCCGAATGCCTTTTGATAGACCACCTGATCGCCGCTCACAACCGCTATCACCGCGCCTGGAGTGTTCTTCTCCTTGAGTTCGGCGGGGACGAGTTTGTCGAGCTCGCTGAAATCGATCGCTGGTGGCGCCGGTTTCGGGTGGTTAGGTGCTACACCCGGCTTCGCCATCGATTGGGCCACCAAAGCTAACGACAACACCAGCAGGCAGCAGGCCTGCCAGCACACTTGAGCGACTCGTTTCATTATTGTGATCTCCTGAAGAGTTTTCGCGCCGCGCGATGGTGCACACGCGCCGCTCGAAATGCAAGTGAGTGCTATACGCGAGCTTATGATCCAAGGTTGCTGCGTAGCGATCCAAATTTATGGAGACTCGCGAGGTATCTACGACGCCAGACGTAGGCCATTAATTCCGAGATCTTATTGCAGATCTAACGCGGCCCTGATTCCGTCTTCTACATCTCTTAGCTCGTGTAAACTCAACTCGCCAATTCGTTGATCGAGTTTCGATCGATCCAAAGTAGTGACTTGATGACAAAGCGCAACGCTATCGCTGATCAAACCTGCTGTTCCCTGAGTCAATAACACCGCCGACGGGCCACGCGTGGCTTGTGCTGCCGAAGTTGAGACTGGCACGACAATAATCGATCGCCAACCTTGTGTTTGGTTAAAAGCGTCGTGGGAAATCACGATTACCGGGCGACGACCCTGTTGCTCGGATCCTGAACGAGGAACTAGATTGGCCCAGTACAGTTCGCCTCTCCTCACTCCTTGGAGAGTTCTTGGAGCAGGTGATCGATGGCAGCGACCTCCAGGTCAGGATCGAGGTCGGCATTAGTTCCAAGGTGTTGCTTCGCGTATTCGCTGAGTGCGCGATGTAAGGCGTTTCGATCGAGACTCGGTTTCCGGCGCGAAAGCGAGTCGACAAACTCGGCGACTTCTGCCACGCGCTCCTGAGGAAGTCTCTTGATCTTTTCGATCAAATCTTGTTGTTGCATCACGCGAATTATACCGGGATACTGATGCGGATGCCATCTTACTAGAGCCATGCCCAGCACTGTCGTCATAACCAAAGAACGTCCTGACAGCCACGATGCGCAAGCTTTGATCACCGAGCTCGACGCGTACCTCATACCGCTCTCGCCAAAAGAAAGCCGTCACGGATATCCGGTGGAGAAGTTAATGCAGGAGGATGTGCCGTTCTTCATCGTCCGAACGAACGGAACTCCGGCCGGCTGTGGTGGCGTGAAACTGTTCGGGACTGGTTACGGCGAGATAAAGCGAATGTACATCCGCCCGCAGTTCCGTGGACTCGGGCTGGCAAAGTTGATGTTGAACCACCTCGCCGACTTCGCACGAAGTCAAGGCGTCGCAATACTCCGACTCGAAACCGGCATTCAACAGCGCGAAGCGATCGGGCTCTACGAGCGCGCCGGATTTCAGTTGATTGAGCCGTTCGGAGATTACAGACCTGACCCGCTCAGCCGGTTCTATGAAAAACGAATCACGTGAGGTCCTTAACGTAGGGCCAGGTGAACGTTTCGTTTTCAAGCCATGCCGTCATGTCAATGCCCCAGTGCGTTGTATCACTGCACGGCGGAACGTAGAAGCGACGAAAGAGGACGATCTTTTTTCTGACGTTGGCAATCTTCGGGATCTCGGCGTCGAAATACCACGCCAGCTCGTTCTTATACTTCTCGACATAGCCATTGAAAACGTCGGAAAACGTCTTCGTGTTTCCGACAGGTTTATATTCCTCTTTCACTGACATGACGATGCATTCGTCATCATGAGCGTTCAAAAAATCGCGGCAGGCATTCAATACGTAGCTGAAGTTCAAACCGAGATAATCGGAGCCGTGATGCAGTTCAAAAGTGTCGTAGTAGTTGCGACACCTGATGTCGATGAACCTGATGCCGGCCGCTAATTGCTGCGGCAGAGTGAGGTTCTGACACTTACTGATCGGACTGGAAATATTGAATGTGCAGGTGTCGTGAGTACCAGGGACGGTCAGTTGTGAGAGCTTCTTATCGCCGCTAATCGTGCGCATCCAGTTTGCTGCATCAGTCGCCGCGTCAGGGTTGCAGCCGAAGACGGTGTTAATTAACGACGTGTTGCCCTTGTCATCGGGAAAATCCATCACGATCGTTCCCAATCGGTTGTTGTTGGGTTTTGCAGCGGCGATCCACGTCGGAAGATGGCCATTCACTCTGGCTGCCACGGCATCCGGATAGGCTCCGCTCGAGGCGCCGCTGGTGAAGTTGACGAACCATGTTTCGGTGGCGTCGTTGCTGGCCTCATCGATCAATTCTTTGATTACGGTGCGCTTGTGTTCGATCGGTTCCCCGACGACCTTCGTCACCACGTATTCGTCCTGGACTCGCGCTCTGAATCCCGGAGGCGCATAAGGAACCGCGGCGCCGAAGCGGTAGAGCATGTTCGTATTTGGCCCACCCTGGAAATAGATGTAGCCGTTTGCCGCGATGAGGTTGCCGCAGTTCTCATCGAGTTGCTGGGCCGATGCGATGCCGTCACGGCGCACGCGATAGAGACCTTTGTTTCCGGCCTGAAAGTAAACCCAGCCGTCGCCGAATACGACCAAATGATTGCAATTGGGATCAAGCTTTTTCGCTGGCTCACTGCCGTCGCACGGAACGCGAAATAGACCATCACCTCCAGCTTGAAAATAGACGTAGTTTTCATTGTCGACGGCGAGATGCCCGGCACTCTCGTGCAACTTCCTGGGATCGTTGCCGTCGCGCGTGACGCGACGGAGGCCATCGTCAGCCTGGAAGTAAACGTAGTCGCCATGCACGACCAGGTAACCGCCGCTCGGATACAACTTTTGCGGATTCAGACCATTACAGAGTACGCGGTAAAGTCTGCCGCTCTCGTTTTGAAAGTAAGCATAGCCATCGCCCGGAACGGTTATGTGTTTCGCCTGAGAATACAGCTTGGTGACTTGCCCGCCGTTACACGACACCTTGGAGAGATTGCCGTCGGTGCCCTGAAAGTAAACTTCGTTCTGCCAAACCGCTAACGAGTCGCCGCATTCATCGTGCAACTGCACCGCATCCACACCGCCTTTGCACGGTACCCGGTAAAGGCCACGTCCGGGGGATTGAAAGTAGACGTTGCCATCGCCGGGAACGACGAGGTTGCCGCAGTATGGATCGAGCGGTGTAGCTTTGGCTGTGCCGTTGGTGGGAACTCTGTAAAGACCTTTGCTTCCAGCCTGAAAATAGACGTAGTGATTCCAAACGGAGAAGTATTCTCCGCAGTTGTCATCGAGTTGTTGCGCCATTGCTCCCTCCTGGGCCTGCCTAACTATTAACGCGAGAACTCTGTTTGAAAACCACCAACACCAACGGCCAAGAAATTGAATTTGCGCGACAACCAAGACACGCTTCGCAGCGTCTACATTCTTCGAGCAGTACTTCACCGTCTCCCTGTTCACCTCAAACGCAAAAAAGGAGAGCTAGCGATGAAGAAGTGCGCCCTTCCCATTCTTTTACTGTTCGCCGTAATCCCCACATTTGGCCAGGAAGCCGGTAATCGCATCTATGGCAACAATGGCTACTACCAACAGAAGAAACACCTGCAAATCAACAGAGGCGATATCGGACACGCAAGCGATGGTTATTCGATTGAAGCCAGCGTGCTGACCAACCTCAAACCCGATGCCTTCGTGGTGGTGTTCGGCGTCAACGAAGAAGGTCCAAACGCGGCTGCCAGCAACGAAAAGGTCAACGCAAAGCTCAACGACCTGATCCAGAAAGTTAAGCCGTTCGGTATCACCTCTAACGATGTCTTTGTCGATTTCATTACTCAGAACCGCGTTTACGACTTCACCGTCGCGGGAACGCAGGCCACTGAAAAACTAACCGGATTCGAGACGAAGAAGACGGTCGCGATTCGTTATAAGAGTCGTGAACTGTTTGAGAGGATCGTGCGGGCCGCCGCGGATTCTCAGATCTTCGACCTGATCAAAGTCGACTACATCGTCAGCGACTTTGAGGCAGTGCGCGCCAGTTTGTTCGATGCGGCTGTCAAAGTGATCAAGAGCAAGCATGAGAAGTACGTGAGTTCGCTGGGCGTGTCACTCGGTGCGGTAGGTTTATCGATGGAGAAATACAATGTCAGTTATCCGTCCGAAGCGTACCAACGGTACCAGGCATTCGAGACTGGTGAGGCGTACGTTCACAACCCTCAGGGCACCTCGAGCCGAGTCGTGCAACGCAAGAGTTTTACTTTTTTCTACGATCCGTCTGAGGCGAGCGTTTTCGACTCAGTGCTCGTGCCTCTGGGCCTGGAGCCGGCGGTCCAGTTTTCGGTCTATTTGCGAATGCAATACACAGTCAGAAGATGAAAGCCAGCGGGCTCGCCTGTGAACGGCTTCTTTGTTAGATTTCATGGGCGAGTCCGCTCAAAGTCATGAGTAACGCTGTCGCCGCCGATCTGCCAAAAGAGATGCAGTCGCATCACTATCCGATCCTCTATCAGGTTGAGGAGACGCACTGGTGGTATGTAGGGCGACGGCGAATTATTCAGTGCCTGGTCGAGAAGGTTTGTAAAACGCTCAACGAACCGAATCCGAGAATTCTGGATGTCGGGTGCGGCACGGGCGCAAATCTCAAGATGCTCGCAGCCTGTGGACGTGCGGAAGGGGTTGATATTTCTCCGCAAGCCGTCGAGTTCTGCCGCCAGCGCGGGTTGGATTCCGTGAAGCTCGGAGCGATCGAGCAACTACCCTACGAAAACAATTCTTTTGAATTGGTGACTGCACTCGATGTCGTGGAACACCTGGACGACGACGTTGCCGGACTGCGTGAGATGCGAAGAGTCTTACGTCGCGACGGACGTCTCCTATTGTTTGTGCCGGCGTTCATGTTTCTTTGGGGTGTTCAGGATGATGTGAGTAATCATCGGCGTCGTTACACGTTACCGAGTTTGTTGAAAGCAGTAGAGCAGGCAGGGTTTGCGATCGAGTGGGCCAGCTACGCCAACATCAGTTTCTTCGTGCCTGTACTTCTGGTGCGTTCCGTAATGCGCTGGCTGGGTTTACGCGCGGCGACAGAGTACGGAATAAACATCTCGCTGATGAATGGACCGTTCAGTCAGTTGTTCGCCGCTGAGCGTTTCGTTCTTCAACGCGGGAAATTTCCGTTTGGAGTTTCGGCCGTGTGTATTGCGCGGCGAGTTGGAGAAGGGGATTAGTGTTACTCGACCGCGGAGCGAGGTAGCGAACTGGTTTTCGCTCTTTGTCTGGGTGAGAACCTGTACTTCAAAAGATTCGAAGTAAACTCGAGAATCGCTTTTGGCTTCACGAACGATCCTCTGTTGTCGTTGACCTTGAAATGGACCGGTGTTTCACCGATCTTGAGGCCGAGTTCGCGAGCGCGGATCACGATCTCCGCATCGGCAAACCAATCGTCCGATTGCAGTTGTAGCAGTTCGTACTTATCGCGCCGAATGATTTTGGGTTTGGAGTTGATGTCGCGGACTTTGAATCCGA
>JBIOVO010000272.1:0-5192 GCA_044867735.1 Pyrinomonadaceae bacterium
AGGTTTAGAGTTCAGCCTTTAGGCTGCACTGCTCGAAAACTACAAGCTAAAGCTTGAACTCTGAACCTCCGCTACCGCAGGTCTTCCTTTGCGTCTTTGCGCCTTTGCGCGAGTAATCATTTAGTTAGTACTTCACGAAAATACTCAATAGCTCTTGGGTCGCCGGATTCACCAAGCGAGCGTATCGCCTGTTTGCGTACCGTATAATTCGGATGAGTTTTCGCGATCTTGATCAGTAGCGGCACCGATTCCTCAGTGCGCCGTTCGGCAATCGCTCTTACCGCCTGCACCTGCACTTCCGCGTTTGCGTCAGTGCTCTGCGCCGTCGCACTCAGGAAATCAAAACTCCGCTTCCCGGCTCGCTCGCCCAGCAGGCGGATTGCATGACGCCGCAACTCAATCGAGTCGTTGCTTCGCGCGACTTCGAAGAGCTTATCTTCGACCCTCGCGCTCTTAATTTCCGAAAGCGTTTGCAGCACCGTGCGCTTAACGTCCGGCGTTTGTTCTGAGTCAAACAGCTTAAGCAGATCGTCAATGGCCGCTTCGCCGCGTTCGCCCAGGACGCGAATCGCAGTCTTGCGGAGTTCGTTGTTGGTTTCAGTGCGAGCGACTTCGAGCAGACGCGCCTGGGCGCGGGCGTTTTTGGTTTCCGCCAGCGATCGCAACGCCGCTCGTTTCACCTCGACGTTCGCATCGCTTGCGTAAATCTTCATCAACTCTTCAACTGCGTCGTCGCGCTCGAAATGTCCGAGTTGGCGAACGGCGGTCCGACGCGCTTCCCAGTCAGCATCGCTCTTCGCGACGCCGAGCAGAAACGTGAAAGCCGGCTGCACGTCGATACTATTACCGGCCGCGGAGATGATGCTGCGTCGAACTTCCGGCTCCTTAGCGCTTTCATAAAGTCCCTGAAGCGTTGCGATCGTGCCGCGATCGCGGCTCTGCCCGATGGCATGCGCAGCCGAACGTCGAATCTTTTTGTCTTCGGCGTCGTTGCGGACGAGCGTTGCCAGAAACACTTGTTCGCCACCAGTCTGGCCCAGCCAGTAAACCGAGGTCGAACGAATGCGCTGGTTAGGCGACGTGTTGATGAAGTTCTTAAGCATACCGGCGACTCGCGAATCATCGTGCAAGGCGATTCCGAGCACTGCACGTTCGCTCAACATGTCGAGCGGCGTCGCGGCAGCGATGGCGCGCAGGTAGTTCAAGCTCTCTTCGTTGTTGGCGCGGCCGAGCCAGTAAACCGGATAGCCGCTGTACTCGCGTTTGCGCTCGAGGTTGTAAACCTCCATCCGCGTGATCTGATTGCTGGAAGGATCGCGGAGCAGGAACAGCGCGAGGTTGCGAGTTTCAATGGTCACGCCGCTCGAGTTTGTGCCGATGAAGACCGCTGTGTCGCCGATCGTGTTCATCGTGCCATGAAAGTCGCGGACCGCCGGATCGACTGCGACGCCCGGACGGACGTCGAAAGCGTATGCCGACCAGTAAGGCGTTTGCTTGCTGCGTGCCTGTGATTGAGCTGCTTCGAGTTTTGCCATCAGATCTGCGCCCTCGACTGCGGTAAAACTCTGGACGGTCGTGGCAGGAGATTGAGATACCACGTCGTCGTTTGTGGCAGCGAGCGTGGTGGTGGCGACGCGATCGCCGCCGGCACAAGCAACACCGATGATAGCGAGAAGAAGAAGCGTTAGTGAATTGCGCATGGTCAGGGAGCCCTTTCGGAATCAGAAGCACGAGCACTAACCAGGAGCAGGAGCACCAGGCAGGAGCAGGGAGTTTAAAAACCTGCTCCTGCTACTCGCACCTGCTGCCTGCTTCTGTTGCCTGCACCTGCTCCTGTCAAAATCCTCCAACGCTCGCGGCGCGACGATCAGCTACGTGATGAGTTATGGAGTGCTCACCGCCACGCCGCGAAGCGTTTGGAGACCGTGATTACTTCAATAAGTCTTCGAGAAACTTCAGCGCCTCAGGATCTTTACTTTCGCCCAGGTACCTGACGGCTGTCTTGCGTAGTTCTACCGATGAATCGTTACGTGCAATCGTCATCAACTTGCGCACGGCGCTCTTCTGCTTCGAGTCGCCAAAGGCCCGCAACAGCGCGGCTCTGACTTGCACGTTCTGTTCGGCGTCGTACATGGCTATGAGTTGGCCGACCGTTTGCTCGTCGTCCTTGTTACCCAACTGTCGAATCGCATAACTACGAATCTCGATCGGATCGTTGCTACGTGCGATTTCGAAGAGCTTTGCGAGCGTTCGCGGATCCTCGTTGTCGGCGAAGGCGCGCATTAGTCCCTGCTTGATCTGCACGTTTGTTTCACTCGAGTAGAGTTGAATTAGTTCTTCGATCGGCATTCGGCCATGATCGCTGAGACGCCTGATCGCCTCGATTCGGAGTTCGGGCAGCTCACCCGTCCGCGCGATCTCCATGAGCTTCGCTCGTGCTCGCACATCGTTGCGTTGGGCCAGGGCGCGAATTATCTGGATGCGGATCTCTTTTGTTTTGTCGGTGTCGTAAATCCGGATCAACTCGTCGAGCGAAGGATTGTCGTCGAATTCGCCGATGTAACGGATTGCGACCTGCCTCATCGGTATGTCGTCGCCGGAACGAGCGATTTCATACACCTTCGCACTACCGCGCGGGGTTCTGCTTTGAATCAACGCGCGGAGTACCTGAGTGCGAACCTCTTTAGTTTGATCGGTGTCGTAGATCTTGATTAGCTCATCTGCCACCTGGTCGCTGTGCTGTTCGCCCAAACGTTTGATGGCGGTCAAACGTACGCGCATGTCCGGGTTTGCGCGAGCGACTTCCAAAAGTAGCGGTACGACTTTGGGGCCACCATGCGCACCAAGCAGGGAAACGGCAGCCGCCAGATAGCCCTGACACGTGTTCGTATTCGTGCGTAGAGATTCGGTGACGAGTGCAATCGCACGTTCGGGATCGGCGTGAAAGAGACTCTGCAATGCGAGTGTTTTGATTTCGCAGTTATTGCGTTCGATCCATTTTTCAACCTCACCCTTTTCACCCATCAGGACCAGCAATCCTTGAGCGTCGCTGACCCAGTTTGAATTAGGAAAGTTCTTGATTAATCGAACGAGCGGATCCTTCGCATCGGGTCTACCCTGTTTCTGCAGAGCGTAGCCGTACCAGTAAAGCGCTGCGTCGAGATCTTTGTCTTTGGGATAAGTGGTTATGAAAGCGTTGAATTTTTCGGCTGCCTTTTGCCAGTTCTGGGCCTCGATAAAATCTCGTCCCTCACGAAAGAGCTGCATCGATGCCGGGTTCTTGGTCGACCCCTGCACGAAACGATTCAGCTTGACGATGTCCTGGTCGTAGCCGTAAGTGCATTGTGTAAAGGTCGCGAAAGCGGCGGCGACCATTGCGACCGCGAGGAGGGCGAGTCCGATTCTGATTTGGGGGCGATACGTAACTAATTGCTTCATGATTGTCGTTTGTCCTTAATCGATGTTATTACCCTGGGCTACCATGGGAATGGTTTTCACCGCACAGGCACAGAGAACCTGAAAGCGAGCGCAGAGATCGAGCGGTGATCAAAAAACGCACACAGCGTTTTCATGTTCCCTGTGCCTCTGCGGTGAAAACGATTGTCAACTGCCGATGGCTTAATCGAGGGCGCGTGCCAGCGCTGTTGAATTCACCTGCAATAGCGCCACGATGTTTTTGCGTTCTACGCGATCCCGAATCACGCGCACGGCGTCTGCGTCCGGTCGATCCGGGAGGTTTGCAATGTCCAGCAGTATCGGTTCAAGACTTTCCAGTAGCGACGCGATCTGGACGTCGCCCGTCGCATCTGCCTCACGACGCAGCATCATGTTCTGAAAAACGAGTTGCTTCGCGCGGGTTCGTTCATAACCAACTTGTGCGGCGGTCGTTGGTTCGTTCAGGCGAATGTTTCTGAATGAGCGCAACAACGTTTCTGACTTCTCGAAGTGCATCGCCGTCATGGTTTCAGCGTCAGCCGAACGCACACGCTCGGGAACGGGAACGGCGGCAAACTGTTCACCGGGTTTGGGCTCACGCACTCTTGGGTTTTTGACTGGAGCTGACGGCTTGCGCGGAGTGTTTGATTCTTTCTCGTCCTTGCTCGGCTCGGGTTGCTCCACTTGGCGTGGAGGTTCAGGCGATGCGTCCGGCGCCGGGTTCTTCTCAACTGAAACAGATGGCGCGGGCGACGGTTGCACGCTCGCGACTGTTCCCGGATCGCCTGTCTTCTTGCTTTGATAGAGGGCCAACCCGATGATTGCGCCCACAATTAGCAACGTCGCGAAAGCGATGGCTTGAGTTCCAAAACTCCATTGCAGTCCGCGAACCGGCGTCCGACGTTCGGGAGCAAGAATCTTCTTCAGCGCGCGGTTTTGAACCGTAGGTTCCAGTGAACTCTCAAAACCGGCGATCTGGCTGCGCAGGTTCAGAAAATCGGCGCGCAGTTGTTCGCACTCGCTACAGCTCAGCAGATGTCGCTCGACCTCACGCGCTTCTGCGGTTGCGAGTTCGCCATCGATCAACGAAGAAATCTTTTCAGTGAAATTGCAAGTCATAAGCTTTTTGATTCCGGTTCAGAGTTCAAGCTTTAGCTTGCTTGTTCGCAAGAGCAACCTAAAGGTTGAACTATTAACTCTGTTTTCAACCCACACTCGCTCCGACTGTCTTGGTCCGCTTACTCCAACGTTCACGCAATGACGCACGCGCGCGAAAAATATCAACCTTGACCTTGCTCTCGGAGATGTTCAGCACCTCTCCAATCTCGCGATAACTCAACTGCTCCTGCTCTCGCAGCAACAACGCGGCGCGCTGGTCTTCCGGTAGTGTTTGCAGCATCTCCAACACGATCTTGTTCCGTTCCTGCGTTTCGTATTCCTGCTCCGGGTTACGTGCTCGCGGCCTCATAACTTCCACTACGCGATCGAAAAGCCGGTAACGTGTGTTCGACTTCCGAAACTCGTTGATCGCCATGTTGCGCGCGACCCGGTAAAGCCAGAAGCGCGCCTCACCGACCGGCAGAGTTCCCCACGCCGTCCGATGTAGTTGCAGGAAACTTTCCTGAGCCAAATCCTGCGCCAGCGGCGCGCGGCCTCCCAATAAACACTCCAGAAAGCGGCATAGGCTAGGGTAGAAATCCTGAAACAGCATGGTGAACTCTTCATCTTCGCTCGCCATAAGCTGCGCTACGTCTCCT
>JBIOVO010000273.1:0-16729 GCA_044867735.1 Pyrinomonadaceae bacterium
CGCCAAACAGTTGACTTCCACTCCGGGCTTTAAGCGTTGGGCGCAGTTCTCGCCGGACAGCAAAGAGATCTTCTACATCGAGAATGGCCGCATCGCCGTGGTTAACCTCGAAGGCCGGACACGTCCACTCGCAGTCACGGCCGAGCTCGACGTCGATTTCTCGCGCGAGAAGATGGAGGTGTTCCGGCAGGGTTGGTCATACATCCGCGATTTCTTCTACGACCCTGACTATCACGGAGTCAATTGGAACAAGGTACGGGCAGACTACGAGCCGCTCATTGCCGGCGCGCGCACTACCGACGAGATGCGGCGGTTGTTGCAGTTGATGGTTGGCGAACTCGATGCGTCGCATCTTGGCGCTAGCGCGCCGTTCGGTGGCAACCAGCCGACTACCGGACGCATTGGCCTGCGGTTTAATCGCCTTGAGTACGAAGCAAATGGCCGTTTACGTGTCGATGAAGTGATCGCGCTCAGCCCGGCGGCGATCGCCGGCAATGTGAACGTTGGCGACTTCCTCCTGGCAGTCGATGGCCGCGCGCTCGATCGAACTACGAACCTCGACGAGTTGCTGAGCTACAAGATCAACCGGCGAGTCAGTTTGACGGTCGCGGGCAGCACTGATGGTGCGAATAAGCGTGAAGTGATTGTTCGCCCGGTTAATGGAGGAACCGAACGTGGTCTGCTCTACCGGCAGTGGGTGGAACGCAATCGTGAGTATGTTGCGAAAGCCAGCAACGGCCGGCTCGGCTACGTGCACATGGTGGACATGTCTTCGAATTCGCTCAATCAGTTACACATAGATCTCGACGCGGAGAACTACGGCAAAGACGGCGTCGTCATCGATATCCGAAACAACGGCGGTGGGTTTGTTAACGTATACGCGATCGACGTCTTTGCGCGCCGCAGTTATCTCACGATGACTTTGCGTGGGTTGAGCGGCACGCCCGCGCGGACGGTATTGGGCCAACGCGCGCTCAATCGCCCGACGATCCTCGTCACCAATCAACACTCGCTCTCGGACGCGGAAGATTTCACCGAAGGGTATCGAACCTTGCGCCTGGGCCAGGTGGTTGGCGAACCGACCTCGGGTTGGATCATCTACACGTGGAACCAGTCGCTGATCGACGGCACCAACTTCCGCTTGCCCCGCATGAAGATCACCGCCAACGACGGCGCCAACATGGAACGCAACCCACGGCCTGTTGATATCGAAGTCACGCGCCCGATCGGCGAAACGCTAACTGATCGTGATTCTCAGTTGGATGTCGCCGTGCGTGAGTTGTTGAAGCAACTCGGCGCCTCGCGCTCCACTTCACCGCGGTGAAAGGGATCAAAGGAAGACTACTCGCGCAAAGGCGCAAAGGCGCAAAGTTCAGACCTTCGGCTGCCAGAGGTCTGAACTTTGCGTCTTTGCGCCTTTGCGCGAGTAATTCTTATTAGTTGCTGGACAGCTTAAACACTCGAACGGCGTTGTCGTGAAAGACGGCCTTCCAGTGTTCTTTCGGGATCGCGCGTTTGTAGGCTTCGACGTAGGGCTTGATTGAGACGAGGGGCCAGTCGGTGCCGAACATCATCTTCCGCGGATCTTCGAGATAGCCAAACACCCACGCAATCGGTTTCACCACGTAAGTGTCTACTTTCTCCTTCGGCGCCTGATCAAGGTTGCCGGTGAGCATCGCTGAACATTCGATGTAGACGTTCGCGTTCTTGTAGGCTACTTCGGCGGCAGACTCTATCCACGGATTACCACAGTGGGCGATCACAAAGTTCACTCTCGGATGATCGACGGCAACTTCGTCGATGGTCAAAGGATCTGCGAACTTTACTTTCGCCGTCTTCGAGTAAGTGTCGCCGGTGTGGAAGACGACGGGCACCTCATACTTCTGCGCCAGACTGTAGACAGGTTCGTAAGCGGGATCGTAAGCGTACCGAGGAGTGTAGCCCAGGTAGACCTTGATGCATCGATACTGGCGTGACTTCAGACCGTCTTCAATTCGCTTCAGATCGATCTTGTCGCCGACGCCGGCGCAGTAAATAACGTCTTTCAGATCGTGAACGTTTCCGCCGTCAGCAGTCGCGTGCGCCACGGCGCCGACGATGCCCGCCTCACGCCATTCTTTGTAGTATTGCTCTTTCGTTTGTGGAGCACCGGTTTCGAGAGCCGTTCCGCCGTCGAATCTGGTGTGTGTATGTGCGTCGATAATCCGAAGCGGCTCGTCCTGAGCCCTGGCGACACTCAGACTCAACGCGAATACACAGAGGGTCCAGAGATTACGCAGTTTCATTGGCAATCAGTGTAATCGGTGGATTAAAACAGCTCGAACTTGATCGTCAGGTACTTCTTCGGGTTCTGTCGGAAGTCGTAGAGCATCTTCACGCCTTCGGACGATAGTTGGTTGACGTTTGTGTAAAGCGCTTCGTCGTTGAGGAGCTTGCCGACTGTGCCTTCGCCTCGTTGCGCAGCGGCGACGAGATTGTCGATTCGTTCGGCAGTCGTGTTGAAGCGTGCAATCGCCGCGCGGGCATCGTTGTAGATCTGTTCGTCGCGAATTAGTTTGCCGAGCGTGCCGTGTCCGGCGTTGATCTCCGCAATCATGAGATTGATCTGGTCCACTGACTTATCGAGCCGGTCGGCAGTGCGATTGATGCGGGCATAAAACTCATCGTCCGTCAGAAACTTGCCCGCAGTTCCGCGCCCTGCGCGTAGATCGTCGGCGATGGCTTTCATTTGCACCGCGATCTCGTTCGCGTTGTTGTAAAGCGCGGGATCGTTGATGAATCGTCCGGCTGAACCCTGGCCCGACCGGACCTGTTTCATTACGTCTTCCGTCTCGCGAATCGTGGCGTTCAGATTGTTGTAAAGCGCCTCATCGGTAAAGAGACGTCCGACAGTTCCTTCACCACCTTTGACGTCCTGTACGATGCCGCTGATCTCATCCGATAACTTGCTCAGTCGTTGGGCCAGGTCGGTTCCTGACGTCGCAAAATCGTTGACGGTATTTGAAGAAGACGAAGGCAGGATCGCGTTTTCCTGAATCGGTTGGCCGACCGCAGTGCCCGGCGTGATGTTGATCAGCATCTCGTTTCCGAGCAGGCTTGGCGAACCTTGTTGCGCCTGTGAGTCGGAGCGAATGCGCTGGTTCGCCGGCTGGCCATCGATCACGGAGTCGATCGTCATCTGTGCTTCGACGCGCGGAGCACCCGGCGCGGGCGACGGTTCCAATAGAACAATTTTTTCGACCTTGCCGACCCGCACGCCTGCGAGCCGAACCTCCGAACCCTCGCGTAAACCATTCGCATCGACGAAGTGCGCTCGCAAGTGCAGTTTTCTGCTGAAGGGATTAATGTCGCCGGAAGCGTTGAGGACGAGGAAGACCAGTACAGCGATCGCAAGGAGCACGAAAATACCGACTCGCACCTGGCTTAGCGTTACATTCTTCTTCGATGGAGGCATGGCGTTTAACCAAGGATGAAATCTAAACTTTCACCCTCACATCCTTTCTTTAATGTCCCCGCAGAAACTTCTGGATGTACGGATCCTCTGCGCGTCGCAGCGCTTCGTCCGTACCGCTGAAGATGACTTTGCCCTGGCGCATCATCATCACCTTGCTATTGATGAGACAAAGCCGCTCGCCTTCGCGCTCGAAAACCACTTTACCGTCTTCGCCAACAACGGCGTACTCCGAACAGATATAGTGAAGGTTGTTCATCTCGTGAGTCACGAATATCGACGACACGTCTTCGAGGTCGCGGAGTTTCATCGCCAACTCACAGATCGTTCGCGCAGTCGGCGGATCGAGACCCGCGGTCGGCTCATCGAACAGAACGATCTTCGGATCGCCGATCAATGCGCGCGCGATGCCAACGCGACGGCGCATACCGCCTGATAGTTCGATCGGCATTTTATCGATGGCATCTTCGAGGTTGACGAAGCGCAACATCCGGCGCACCTCTGGTTCTACCTCGTCCTCAGGCACGCCCTGCTCGTGCAGGCGATAAGCGACGTTGTCGTAAACGGAAAGGGAATCGAAGAGCGCTCCTTCCTGGAAGACCATGCCGATCTTCTTGCGCACCGTCATCATCTGGTCTTCGGAGTAGTTGGTGATGTCTTCGCCATCAACCAGCACGCGCCCCTCGTCGGGTTTGAGCAGACCAAGAACAAGCTTGATGATCGTCGACTTACCACCGCCGGAACCGCCGAGAATGATCTTCGTCTCGCCCTTCATCACCTTGAAGCTCAGGCGATCGAGAATCACTCGATCGTCGAAGGCGAGCATCACGTTGCGAAACTCGATCGCCGGGATCGCACGATTGCGATCGTCCACTTCCTGAAAAGTCGACTCGGCAGCGTCTTCGCTGATCGTGGGAGAAGTTATGTGTATGTCAGTTGCCATCTGAAGCTAATGAAGGAGACTCAAGCAGTGCCTAGGATAACCTGAAGCGCTTTAGCGAGAAAGTAATCAGCAATAATGACGATGATCGAAGCCATAACGACGGCCCGCGTCGTTGAACGTCCGACGCCGACAGTGCCGCCTTCCGTACTGAGCCCTTGCCGGCACGCAATCGTGCCGATGATCAGTGAAAAGACGAGCGGCTTGACGACACCCCCAATCAGGTCGTCAGTCGTGATGCCATCGCGCACCGCTGAGATGAAAACGCTCGAGGAAACAGAATACAGCATAACGGCAGTGACCCAGCCGCCGAAAATTCCCAACACGTCGGCCAGGACCGTCAACAAAGGCAAACTGACCAGCAACGCGTACAAACGTGGTGCGACGAGTTTTCGAATCGGGTCAGTGCCGAGAGCACGCATCGCGTCGATCTGTTGCGACACGACCATCGAGCCCAACTCCGCGGAGATCGCAGAGCCGACGCGGCCGGTGACCATCAAGGCGCACAAGACGGGACCGAGCTCACGTACCAGCGAGACGGCCACGAGATAACCTGTTTGCGATTGCGCGCCGTAGGCTTTGAGCGTCGGGAACGTCTGGACGGTGAGCACGCCGCCGGTGAAAAAACCCGTCAGGATGATGATGGTTAACGACCCGACACCGATCGCATCCATCTGCGCGATGGTTTCGGGGATGTACCGAGGTCGTCTGAAGATACCGCGAAATGCGCGAGCGGCCAGCAACGTCGTCTCTTGGAGCTCGAGCAAAGCGCGCGTAGCGAAGTTCATGGAGAGCTAATCAGATCGTGCTTTCGTTGCGGCAGAGCGTTAAGTGTTTTGGGCTTCGCGTTTGGAAGAGCGGCCTATCATGCGCAAATTGTACGCGGGGCGTCAAGCAGAAGGCTGAGGAAATTAACCATAAAGGAACAAAGACACAAAGAAGAATCTTCAACTTTGTGTCTTTGTGTCTTAGTGGTTCAAAAATCGATTGCTTAAGGACTGTTTCGGCGAGGTAGGGTGTCGTTGCGTTGGTTTTGCCGGAGGCCTTGTCGAATAGAGCGCCGGTTGAGAGGTCTTTGACCGCCCATCACGTCTCTGGCCTGCAGGCGCATGCGCCGCAGCGTGACCAATTGCTGGGGCCGCAATTCACGCCGGATTTGCAATTCGGTGCGAATCCGCAGACGCATTTGGGCCGCTTGAGCGGTGCTCAGGTCGTTGATGCGCTGGTCGATTAGAGCCTCGTCGATCCGTTCCGCGTCGAGAGCTTGATCGAGGGCGACGTTCGCTTCACGCACTCTCCGAATCGTCATCTGGCGTTCGCTCTTGTTCTCTTCGAGGATCACCCGGATTCGCTCGCGCTGGTCGGGCGTCAGCCGGAGTTGTTCAATCGGATCTGCAAAACCGTTGGGATCCGGTTGAGTGACTTGTGCGTGGCCAATCGCAGCTGATGCCGCGAGGAGTAGAACTGCTGCGATCAGTAGGGAGAGTTTATTAGTGCTGTTTCTCATTGCTGCCTCAAACATGATTATTGGTTGATTCGATCTCCAAGGAGTTGCAGATCGACGTCGTCGCGCGTCGTCAGTAATCTCAGATCGGCGGCGAGTTGCTCACGTTCCGCGCGCGATAGCGGGCGTCGCGCCATCTGACTGTTTGCTTTAACTACTTTTCGTTTTGGCGTCTCTCTTATGTCAACGTTGTCAGGTTCTACAGTTGTTGGCGCGATTTGTTGCTGCTGTTTCGCCAGCGCTTCCTTCACCATGTGATCGACTTCCTGCGCAGTGTAAATTGGAGTTTCTTTCGAAGCGGTCTGCTGGTCGTTAGTTTGGAATTTGAAGAGAGCGACGGTTGCGAGTGCGAAGAGAGCCAGGACTGCAAAAGCGGTGGCGCCTTTCAGCCACAACGGGGAAAGATCGAAGAACTGGCGGAAAGCGGCGAGCGCTGACTTCCTGTTCGCGTGATTCGGCAATGGTGTGGAGACAAAGCCCGACAAGACTTCGTCGCGCCAGCTTGTGATCGATCCACGCACCACGCCAAACGAAGCCACTTCGTCGCGGCAAACACGACATTCGTTCAGGTGCGACTCGAAGTCGCGTCTTTCGTGTTCGCTCGCTTCGTTGTAGAGGAACGCGACCAGGTCGGACGCGCGTTCGCAATTGGGAGAGTTGTATATCTCGTTCATCTCAATTCCTGCTTTCAAACTTCTGTAGCCGCATTTGCAACTGTTTCAGCGCCGTGTAAAGACGGCTCTTGACCGTGCTCAGCGGCAGGTCCAACACGTCCGCAATCTCGCGAAACGTGAGTTCCTCAAACTCCTTCATCACGACTACTTGCCGCAGTTCGATCGGCAAACTGTTGATTGCGCGACGAACGGCAATCGTCTCCTGCCTGCCCTCGGCCACATTCGCCGGCGAATACTCTGACGAAGTTGCAAAGCCGCTGGCGTCCTGGTCGTGTTCGTCATCGAGCGCCGACTCGCTTCTGACCTTCGACCGCCGCTGCCGGGAAATGCATTGATTGACGGCTATCCGGTGCAGCCATGACGAGACTTTTGCCTCGCCGCGAAACCCGCGCAGGTTCCGAAACGCAGCCAGGAAGGTTTCCTGGGTGGCGTCGCGGGCCTCCTCTTCGCGGCCGAGGATCCCGTAAGTGAGCGCAAAGATACGTCGCTCCCAGCGGCGGACTATCTCGCCGAAAGCCTCGGCATCGCCGGTCAGGGCGCGCTCTACGATGATCTCGTCGTTACCCAAAGTCTCCATGGGTTCAAGCGTTTAGACGCGGACTCGGGTTCTGAGGCCGAACAAAAAGATTACTCGCGCAAAGGCGCAAAGACGCAAAGGTTAGACCTCCGGCAGCCGAGGGTCAGAACTTTGCGTCTTTGCGCCTTTGCGCGAGTAAACCTCGTTGAAACCCGTTGACACTTTGCTCCTCCGTCGACAATAATAGCCCGACGCTTGGACAAGAGTCCCAGCCAGCGTGACCTACCAGCCAGAGCCACCTAACTCTAACGAATGCTCGAAAAACTCGGTCGAATCCGACTCCTCTACATCGTTCTTGGGGTGCTACTCCTCGTGGGCCTTTTGCCGCTCGCCTTCGCCGGCTTTGTGCTCTCAGGCCGCAGCGCCGATGAACTGAGGTCAATAGAAGGCCGCTACCAGGCCCAGCTCGTGCAGGATAAGGCCCGCCAGATCGAACTCTATGGCCAGCGCTATCGTGACGTCGTCACCGGTCTCGCCCGCGCCTTCGAGATTTCCGGAGGCATTCAAGCCCTCGACGACCGCGGTTACGACCAACGCCTCCAGAAAACGCTTCAGGAAGACCCAAACCTTATCGCCCTCGCCCTCTGGCCTGTCGACGGAACTTTGCATCGCGCCTTTCAGCCGGACGTAATCAAGCTCGAAGAGGTCGATTCGCGCGTCAGTGAAGTGCTCGCACGGATGAACGGACGTGGACTCGTTGTCAGTCGTCCCCAGATCATTCGTTCCGGCCAGGAGATGGCGTTGACCATCGCCGAACCCGTGCTTGGCGGTCCAAACAACCAGGACGTGAAAGCAGCCGTGGTTGCGATTGTAAGCTTTCAGGAAGTTTTTGACGCAGTACAGCAGCCGACATCCAAAAGCGAGCGAGAGTTATTGGACAACGGTCTCCCGGTCGTTTTTGTTGTGGACCAGAACGGACGTGCCGTCGCGCATCCGGAAGCAAGTGTCGCGTTTTCGGAAAAGCCGATGACCGATTTGAAAGTGGTTCAGGACTGGCAGGAGTCCGGCGCGCAGGTTCAATCTGCGCTGGCGCCGTTCACAGCCACTCGTGACGGTCGAACGGTCGATATGCTCGGCTCATACGCCACGGCCGAACTAGACAAGAACTCCCGGCTGGGCGTCATCGCGATTCAGGACGAAGCCGCCGCGCTCGCATCAGTGGCTGACATGCGTTGGCAAACGCTCTGGATCAGTTTGATCGCGGCGTTGCTGACGATACTGATCGGAATATTCTTCGCGAAGAAACTGACTCATCCAGTCAGAGAGCTCGCAGGCGGTGCACACCGAATTGCATCAGGCGACTTCTCAAAACGGATCGAAGTCACTAGCCGCACAGAGCTCGGCGATCTTGGAAACTCATTCAACCTGATGACCGACCAGGTCGAACGCTTCATCGGCGACTTGCAAAACTCGGCGCAGGAAAACCGCGAACTGTTTATCGGTACGGTCAAAGCGCTTGCGGCAGCGATCGACGGCAAGGACCCATACACACGCGGGCACTCGGAACGTGTCTCGCGGTTTTCGATGGCCATCGCCCAGCGTCTTGGTCTCTCGGACGAAGAAGTGGAGAAGATCAGAATCAGCGCTTTGTTGCATGACGTTGGCAAGATCTCGATCGACGACAAGATTCTGAAGAAGCCGGCCGCCCTTACAGATGAAGAGTACGAGATCATGAAGGGGCACCCGCAAAAGGGTTACAAGATCATGTCGCAGATTCCGGCGATGAAGGAGTTCTTGCCAGGCATGTACATGCACCACGAAATGGTCAACGGCATGGGTTATCCGCAGGGTTTGAAGGGCGACGAGATACCGTTGATGGGAAAGATCGTCGCCGTCGCCGATACGTTCGACGCGATGACCACGGACCGTCCTTATCAAAAGGCAATGAAGTTTGAGGATGCGGTAGAGCGTATCGAGAGTTTCGTAAACACGCGTTACGACTCGGATGTAGTCGCGGCGTTCTCACAAGCCTGCAAGGAAGGTCAAATCAGACCGGGCGTGGTGAAGTTAAGAAAACCTGGCGCTCCTGCACCTACACCGCAGATTTCTCAGATTCCCCGCGTAAACGACTCCGTGCCCGCGTAACGCGAACCGTTTGATCTTTGACCTTGGATCTTTGCTCTTTGTTTTTAGAACCAGGTTACAAAGTTCAAAGTACAAAGCTCAAAGGTCAAGACTGTGCTTTTGGTGCTTCTTCGTGGCTGTGCTTATAATCCACGCCACATGGGACTTTTTTGGAGAAGAAAGAGCGGGGATGAGTTCGTCAGCCTGCGTTTGAATGAACCGACTCCCGCCAAGGTCGAGGAAGCGCAACCACCACCAGCACCACCGGCACCGCAAACGCCACCGCCGCGGGTCGAACCGCCGACTGAGACAGTCAAGGAAGAGCCGGTTGCTCCTTCGCGATCGCCGTTTCAGACGTCTGTACTGGGTCTGAATCTGTCGATGGAGGAGTTGCAGGCGCAGGAAGCTGCGCTGGAGCAGGAGTTCTCTGCGCGGTTCCGGCGTGCCGTTGCGGCGACGCGCGATACGTTGTCGGATAGGCTCGACACGGTCTTTGCGGGACGCAAACAGATCGACGATGAGTTGCTGGATCAACTCGAAGAGGTCTTGATTGCGGCGGACATCGGAGTGCCGACTACGCTCGATATCCTCGAGACGGTGCGACGCGGTGTGGCGCGCAAACAGATCAACGATCTGGACGCGCTCAAGCAGGCGATCAAAGCAGAGTTGTTGAAGATTCTTCAAGCTTCTGAGCGCCAGGGAATTGCGTCTGAAACGACCGTGCCCGACAGTGTCGCGCCTTACGTCATGATGATTGTGGGCGTCAACGGAGTAGGGAAGACGACGACGATCGGTAAGCTGGCGCAGCGGATCAAGGCTGAAGGCAATGACGTCTTGATCTGTGCAGCGGACACGTTCCGCGCCGCGGCCTCGGATCAACTCGCCATTTGGGCGGAGCGTACGGGAGTTCCCTTGATTCAGCAGAAGCAGGGAACTGATCCGGCGGCGGTGCTCTTCGATTCGCTTAAGGCGGCCAAGGCGCGTGGCTCGGAAGTGTTGATTGTCGATACGGCCGGACGACTGCATACGAAGTCGAATTTGATGGCCGAGCTGGAGAAGATGAAACGCGTCGCGGGGCGTGAAGTTGAGGGAGCGCCGCATGAGACGCTATTGGTGGTTGATGCGGTAACAGGTCAGAATGGGCTTGAGCAGGCGCGACAGTTTCTGAAGGTTGCGGGCGTGACTGGGATCGTATTGACCAAGCTCGACGGGACTGCGAAGGGCGGGATTGCGGTCGCGATCGCGAAGGAACTGAACTTGCCGATACGTTATGCGGGGATCGGCGAGAAGGTTGATGACCTCGTGGTATTCGACCCGCAGCAGTATGTGAATTCATTGTTTGGGAACTAAATGAAGCTTACTCGCGCAAAGGCGCAAAGACGCAAAGTTCAGACCCTCCGGGCAGCCAGAGGTCTGAACTTTGCGGCTTTGCGCCTTTGCGCGAGTAATTCTTTTTGGAAAGCAACGCAGTGTTAACGACAGTTACTGAACCAACCCCTACCTGGACCGACACCGATCGCCGCATGATGGCTCGCGCACTCGAGCTCGCGTCGAAAGGCGTGGGCCAGGTGAGCCCTGGACCACTCGTCGGTTGCGTCATCGTGAGCCCGGCGGGCGAGGTGGTTGGCGAAGGCCACTACATCTTCGAATCCGTTAAGCACGCGGAAACGATCGCACTCGATCTCGCCGGTGAACGCGCGCGCGGCGGCACCGCCTACGTCTCACTCGAACCACATGCGCATCACGGCCGCACGGCCCCTTGCACCGACGCTTTGATCGCCGCCAGCATCAAGCGCGTCGTCGCGCCCATCGAAGATCTAAACCCGAAGGTCTCAGGCAAAGGCTTCGCGCATCTGCGTGCCACCGGCATCGTCGTCGAAACCGGACTGCTTAGCGAAGAAGCGACGCAGGTCAACGAAGCGTACCTGCACTACATGTCAACCGGCCTTCCGTTTGTACACTTGAAGCTCGCGGTTTCGCTCGACGGAAAGATCGCCACGCGCACCGGCGATGCCCGCTGGATTACCGGTCCGGAAGCTCGCGTACGCGCCCACGAACTGCGCCATCAGTACGATGCGATCCTGGTCGGCGCCGGAACAGCGACGAAGGACGATCCGTTGTTAGTCGATCGATCGGAATTACCACGAAGACGTCCACTCGTTCGAGTAGTGCTCGATGAATCTCTGCGGCTGTCACCAAAATCACAACTGGCGACCACGACGAATCAAGGTCCGGTACTGGTGTTTGGCAATCCTGAGGAGCCGAACGCTAAGCAGCTAGAGTCGCAAGGAGTCGAGATCGTCAACGCGGAGCGCGGTGATTTGCCGGGAGTTTTACGAGAGTTGGCTGGTCGTTCGTTGCAGAGTGTTTTGGTTGAAGGCGGCGCCAGGATCGCCGGAGAATTCGTGGATGCCGGCTTGGTAAACAAGTTCACTTTCCTCATCGCGCCGAAGATCATCGGCGGCACTGCCGCACGGAGTGCGGTTGGCGGTGCGGGAATCGATAAGATGGCCGGCGCCGTCGAGCTCGACAGGACCACAGTTCTTCAGCACGGACCAGACATCGAAGTGACAGGCTATCCGAAGACAAATAAAGGACCAGCGGATGCACGATGAAGATGTTTCATCCAATCCTTATCCATCCAAACGTCTAGGCCAGCATTTCCTCACCGACCGAAGAATCATTCAACGCATCGTCCAGGCGCTCGCCCCGAAAGCCGACGAAACCATCATCGAGATCGGACCAGGCACAGGTGCGCTCACGTCCGAGCTGGTGAAGCTCGCAGGTCGAGTGATCGCAGTTGAGTTTGATAACAAACTGGCGCCGGTCCTGCACGAGCGTTTTGACGAGTATCCAAACTTCAAACTCGTGATGGCCGACGCGCTCACGACGAACTTTTGCGCCGAGATCCGCCCCGCACGAACGGCTCGTCTCGCGGCAAACCTGCCTTACAACATCTCTACCGCGATCCTGCAACGACTCATCGCTCAACGCGCATGTCTCGATGAAATGGTCGTGATGCTACAGCGCGAGGTTGTCGAACGAGTGCTTGCTCCTGCCGGAACAACGGATCGCGGATTTATCTCAGTTCTCGTCGAGGCTTATTGTGAAACGGAAAAGTTGTTTGACGTCGCGCCGGGCGCGTTTCGACCACCGCCGAAGGTTTGGAGCTCGGTGATGCGGTTAAAGTTTCGCACGCAGCTCGCGGTCGATGTAAAGGACGAAGAATTATTATGGGCGACTGTCAGCGCGGGGTTTGCGCAGAAGCGAAAGACGATTCTGAACAATCTGCGTCACGCTCCAGGTCGCTTGCAGGAAGTATTGAAGCGAAACGGCGGTGCGAGCATCGTTTTGTGCAAGGCTGAAGTCGAGTTACAACGCCGAGCTGAGACTCTAACGATTGAGGAATGGGGTCGCATCGTTAGAGCAATCAGTTAAAATCCGTCAAATCCGTGGTTCAATAAAGACCTTAATCCCATCCTTCGGCCGCAACGACAAAACCGGCAACACCTCGACCTTGTGCTCCGCATCCAGCCTAAACCTGAACCGTTGCCCGATCGTTGCGAGTAGCATCACGATCTCCATCATCGCGAAGTAGTTTCCAATACACTGCCTTGGCCCACCACCAAACGGAAAGTAAGCAAACTTCGGCAACTGGTCGCCCTTATCACCACTCCACCGCTCGGGCTTGAAAGCATGCGCGTCGTCAAAGTAGCGAGGGTCGCGATGCGTCACCCATTGAAACGCAAATAGCTGCGTTCCCTTCGGCACGCGGAAGCCGCCGATCTCAGTATCTTCTATCGCCTCACGCCCAACTGCGTACGCCGGCGGATACAGCCGCATCGTTTCTTTAGCGATCATCTCGGTGTATTTCAGACGCGGCAGGTCCGAAACGTCTGGTGTCCTGTCTCCAAGGACCTCTTTAAGCTCTGCATGAAACTTCCGCTCAGCCTCCGGATGCGTTGCCAGCAGGTACCAACTCCACGACAACGCCAGCGCCGTCGTTTCATGACCCGCGAGAAACAACGTCATCACTTCATCGCGTAACTGCTGATCGCTCATCTGACTGCCATCGTCGTCCTGCGCCTGAAGCAGCATCGACAACAGATCGCCTTCGTCATAACCGCTCGCACGCCTCTCGGCGATGATCCGGTACACGATGCGATCGATCTCGCCGACAGAGTTGAAATACCTTCGATGACCCGGCGTCGGTAGTCGATTGTCGAGAATCCATTTGAGCGTCGCTTGCGAGGCGAATGGCTTCACCAGACTCGTCAGTATCTGCCCGACTCGATCGGCATCGTTCGACACATCGGCATTGAAGAGCGTCTTCACGACGACCTCAAGCGTTAAACGCGTCATGTCGCGAGCAATGTCGCGCGGTTCATTCGCCTGCCACTTCTCCATCGCGCGTTGCGCGTACTGGACCATCACGTCGCCGTAAGCACTGATTCGCTGGCGGTGAAAGGCGGGTTGCGCTAAACGTCGCTGGCGACGCCAGAAGTCACCCTCACTCGTCACCAGACCGTTTCCCACCAGACGATGGAAGAACGGCGAGCGCAGTGACTGCGCTTTTCGATAACTCCTGGCGCCAGTCGTGAGGAGCGTTTCGATGTCACTCGGGTTGTAGAGAAAGTATGCGTGAACCCAGAGAAATCTCGTATGAACGACGTCGCCGAAATCGCGGCAACGCGTGATGAAGTCGAGTGTGTCGCGATTGAACTCGCGCATCACGCCCATGATCAAACTGCCCTTGGGACCTGGCGGGCGCGTCGCCGAATTCGTCGTTGGTTTTTTGGCTGGGATTGCTTCCGCAGTGTTCATTTGTTAAGCCCGTCAGCGTAGATTCCGGGTTCGCTGTCGGGAATGATTATCGCGCCAACCGTCCGCTGGTAAAAACGCACCGGGCCCGCATTGCCGATGATTCCATAAACGTAACCCATTTCCCGCAGGCCCCAGAGGGACGCGAGCAACAATGCCTTGCCGGCCCCTTTACCCCGCACGGCCTCGGCGACGCCCGTGGGACCAAAGTAGCCACGGCGCGTGCATTCATAAGCAGCGAACCCAACAATCTCGCGTTCGATGGTCGCGATGTAAACCGTGATCGGTTGCCGCGCGAAACCAACCGAGATCTCATCGGCCCAGCTCACAGAAAAATTCGTTTCGACAAACGCACGCACGACGCTCAACTCAAACGGTTGCGCACGACGCACACTGAATTCGTGTGTGCTTTCAAGCGTGGGCAGTTTTAGCAGGTTTACGAGGAGATCAGGCATTCCCTATGTGCTTTTGGTGCCTTTTGGCGGCGGACTTTTTGGCTCGAGCGTGCCCATCCTCACGCCTTTGGCGGAGTTCTCGATCAACTGTCCGAGCCGGCGTAGCTGAGTCTCTTCTTTCTTAGCGCTCATCACCCAGTGAATACAAACCTTCTTAATGTACGGGGGCTCGCTCTCAAAGAACTTCCAAGCCAGTTTGCTCTGGCGGAAACGCTTCTCGTACTCCGGCGCAAGTTGCTTCGGCCTATTCTCGAATGCGTAGATTCCGGTGCGTTTCGGATCCTTTCGCTCGAAGGCTGCGAGTCCCGCCGCGTGCATCCGTCCTTCCTTCTTCAGACGCTCGACGTGATTCACATTGATCAGGCTCCAAATGCTATTCGATTTTCGCGGCGAGAAACGTTGCTCGTAGCTTGTTTCGTTCAATCTCCGGCGCACGCCGTCGATCCAGCCAAAACAGAGAGCCTCGTCGAGTGCTTCGTGATAAGTCATGCTCTTCTTTACGGATGACTTCTTGTGGAAACCGATCAGCAACTCAGTTGCCTGGTCGTGGTTCTGTTCGAGCCACTTGCGAAACTCCACCGGCGTACTGAAAAACTTTGGTTTCATACGTTGCTTATCGCGTTGGCTGTTGCCCCGGATGCCATGCCGGACGGAAGTTTGAATTCACTAACCACTGGACCGGCTTCACGAGTGAGTTCAGGGAACGAGTCATAAAAGGGAAGTCAATCTTGCTGACATCATCACTCACGCGATGATAATCAGTGTGCAGTCCAAAACTCGAAACCGTGTGCGCAATCACGCCGCGCAGAGCGAGCGGGTAGTTGTCGGAACGTTGAAAGAACGATTGCTCCGGGCGCGGATCCGCAACCAGCGAAGCGCCCTGCTTTGCCAACTCCGAACCCAAATTTGAGCGTTCGAATCCGGTCAGCCAGAGAGTTCCGGCAGCGACTTTCGGATCGGGCCGTCCAAGCATTTCAAATGTGAGATCGGCGACTATCTGCGTCAAAGGCACCGGCGGGTTGGCAATAAAATACTGCGAGCCAAAGCCACCTCTTTCCTCGCTGCCAAAGCAAACAAAATAGACCGTGCGCCGCGGCCGCTTTCCGGCGGCGAGCACGCGAGCCATCTCCAACACAGCAACCACACCGGAACCATCATCGTCGGCACCGTTGAAGATCTTGTCGCCGGTGAGATTGTCATTAACTCCGAGGTGGTCCAGGTGCGCGCTCAGCATGATCACTTCGTTTGCCCCCTGCGGATCTGAGCCCTTCAGCACTCCGATAGCGTTCCATGTTGCGGCCGCTTCGGCTGCTTCGGTGGCGCCGGTGAAGTCTACGGTTGTGCCGGGAGGCATTGCGCTGATGGCGTCGAAAGCTTCTTTTTTGAGTGAGATGATCGCGAATGGATCGTTGCCGCTGACACCGGTTATTCGAGGCGGTATGTTCGGCAGGCGAACATTTCCCGCTTCACGTGTGGTGCGGCTGGTTGCTGATTCAAGCAACAGCACTGCGGCTGAGTTCGAGGTGCGCGCTTTTCGGATCGCTTCCTGCCGCTGTTGTTGGTTGGCGTCCTCGGGCAGCTTGACGGCCACGATCGCGTCTTTAGTGAAGGTTCCACTAAGATCGGTTACCTGAAACGGACCAGTGATCTTCGCACCCGAGAGGAACGATACGAGGAAGTCGCGACCCTGTTGCCACTTCTGTGTGTTAGCTCCAGACGTAACCGTCAGAACTGGCGCTTCAGTAAACTTCACCGATTCGAGCGCGACGCGCTGTACGTAAGTCTTGTTACCGGCGCTGTCGGCGTCGCCGCCTGGTTCGAGTCCAAACTGGCGAAACTGAGAGCCGACATATTCGGCGGCGATTCGTTCGTAGATCGTGCCGCTGCCGCGGCCCTGCATCGCGTCACTCGCGAGAAAACCGAGTTCAGCGCGGATGTTGTCTTCGCGTATCGGCGAATTCGATTGGGCCAGGCCCGTACAGGGACTGACGACGAGTGCGATAAAAAGAAGAATTAGCTGTGCGAAACGGGGAACGGATTGGGTCATGGCGAGGTAGTATCCCGTTATCCCGTAATCCTGTCTAGACAGGATTAACAGAATTTGCAGGATTGAATTAGAACTGAGTCGCCGAATTCGGTGAGGTGTATCCCGTTTAATCCTGTAATCCTGTCTAGACAGGATTAACAGGATTTGCAGGATTGAATTAGAACTGAGTCGCCGAATTCGGTGAGGTGTATCCCGT
>JBIOVO010000274.1:0-5204 GCA_044867735.1 Pyrinomonadaceae bacterium
CTTGAGCAAATCCTCCGGGGCTGACGCGAACCTGTCCCTGAAACCTGCTTCTGCTCCTTTACCCAACCGCCGCGGGCGCGATTACTTCATGAATCGAACGCACTTCAGTCACCAACTCGTCATACTGATCGAGCGTTAGCGCCTGGGCGCCATCCGAGAGTGCGTGCTCTGGCTGATCGTGAACCTCAACTATCAATCCATCCGCACCCACAGCAACTCCCGCACGAGCCAGCGGAGTCACCATAAAATTCTTACCAGTTCCATGCGAAGGATCGACGATCACAGGCAGGTGTGAAATACGCCGGACGGCCGGGATTGCCGCGAGGTCCATAGTGTTTCGCGTGTGCTGTGCAAACGTGCGGATGCCGCGTTCGCAGAGGACAACCTGGTAATTGCCTTCGGCCATGACGTACTCCGCCGCCAGTAGCCATTCGTCGAGCGTCGCCGAGAGTCCTCGCTTGAGCAGTACCGGCAAACGAGCTTTTCCGGCGCGTCGCAGCAACGAGAAATTTTGCATGTTGCGGGCGCCGATCTGGATCATGTCGCCGTAACGTTCGACCATATCGACTCCGCCTTCGTCGAGTGCTTCAGTGACGATCTTCAATCCGTAGGCTTCGCGAACGTCGGCGAGTATCCGCAAACCCTCTTCACCCAATCCCTGGAACGCGTACGGCGAGGTTCGCGGTTTGAAAGCACCGCCCCGGAAAAAGCGCGCACCACTGCGCCGTACGGCTTCAGCGATCGCGAACGCCTGCGTCCGGCTCTCAATCGCGCAAGGACCGGCGATGATCGCGAGTTCGTCGCCGCCGATCGTTGCATCACCCACACGTACGATCGTCTTTTCCGGTCTCAGATCGAGGCTAATCAGTTTGTAAGGCTTACTGACGCGAATCGCTTCGGCAACGCCGCCGAGATTTTCGAAGTGCGAGGGATCGACCGCGCCCTGGTTACCGGTAACGCCGATGGCGGTGCGAGTCGCGCCCGGCATGGGATGGCCTTTGAAGCCGAGTTCTTCGATCACGCGCAGGACAGTCTCGATCTGACTGTCGGTGGCGTCGTGTTTCATTACGATTAACATGGTGACTTTATACTCTCAGAGTCTCGAAAAGGCCACAAAAAGTCGGCCTTACATTCGTTGCGGCACAGTGATTCCGAGTATCGCCACGGCCGCATTAAGTTGAGTCCTAATTACTTTGGTGACGGCAATCAGGACAGCGCGTCGCACGTCGTCCTTCTCGGTCATGATTCGATGGTGCTGATAGAAACTATTGAAGGCCCGGGCTAACGAGAAGGTGTATTTCGCGAGGTTCGCGGGCTCCGCTGAACTGCGACACTGTGCTATCAAGTCATCGAGCTGCTGTGATAACAACAACATGGACCAGATCTCCGTGCCTGCCTCACCCGACAACACTTCGGCCACTCTGGCCTTTAACGAAGCATCGACGGCTGCCTCTTTCATTAACGCATCCGCGGCTGAAACAGTTTCGTCTCCGAGTTTGAAAAGAAGAGAGTTGATGCGTACCGCACTGTACTGGCAATAAGGTCCCGACTCCCCCTGGAACGCCAGCGCTTCTTTGAAATCAAAAGCGATAACGGTGTTACGCGTAAACTTCAGCAGGAAGTAACGCAACGCAGCTACTGCCACTTCGTGCGCAGTAGTTTTCTTGTCCTCTTCTGCCAGTTCAGGAAAGTTTGTCTCTACTTCAACGAAAGCATCGGCTTCGAGTTGATTGATCAGATCGTCTGCCTTGACGCCCAGGCCTTTACGACCGCTCATTTCGATGTACGGCCGAGCGCGATCTTCGTCACTCAGCTCGATGCCAAGCTGTTCACACGCCGCCGGAGAGAGCGCCACCATTTCATAACTGAAATGCACGCTTGCATCTCGACCAACTTCAGGCACAACGGCAGCAACACCACGAGCAACGATCTCCTGTGGATAAGACTGTCGCGAATCGATAACGTTGTAGACCTTCACACCACCGCCGAACTCCGGACGTTCGCCGCCCGGTTCGGTCTTCGTGCTCCAGAGAACGTGACCGTCGTCATAATTGCGAAAGACCTTGTAATTGAAGTTGAGTCCCAGCTTGCCGAGCTTCCAAAGCTGGTACGCGATGTCTTTACCGGTGTAGGTCACGGTCCCGTTTGAACGCACGATGATCTTGTCTGACTCGTGTTCGTCAGTTCCCGTGTGCGATTCAAACGGCATCACCCAGCAACCCGCATGACGGCCTTCAGTCTCGTACCTGATGACGCCAGTGCCCTTCATCAACTCGAAAGCGCGCTCCCAGAAGTGCAAATGCAGAATGTCTGACTCACGCGCCAGCAGATCGTAACGAATGCCGAGACGCTCCATCGTGTTGATAATGCACTCGACGTTTCGTGTCGCAACGTAATCCGCCAACTCGGCAACCGGGTTGCCGCCTGCCTCAATGGCGTGGAGCACGTCGTTCCGCAGCTTTAGCTTTTCCGGATTGGGATCGCCGCTCGCGTTACCGTCGCGGTAGAAGAGTCCGACGCGCGTATAAAGATCCCAGCAGTAGTAATCAAACGGATAATCTCTCGTCAGCGAGGCATCGAGTGCTTTGATCTGATCGAGATCCATGTGCTCGATGTGTTGAAAGCCGACCACGACGTCAGCCACCTGGACGCCTGTGTTGTCGATATAGTTTTGGACCTCGACTCGATCGCCGGCAGCCTGCAAGATGCGCACGAACGTGTCGCCCAACACCGCATTCCGAACGTGACCTATGTGCGCCGCTTTGTTTGGATTGATGCTGGTGTGCTCGACCATCTTCTTCGGTTGGTCGCTCGGTGCGGTGGTAGCCGGGCGGTCTTGTTCGCCAAACAAGCCGAGCAGCCGCGAGCGATCGAAGAAGACGTTGATATATCCGGGTCCCGCAATCTCGACGCGCGAGACCTCTTCAATGTCTTCGAGTTGCGCCTTCAGTTTCTCTGCGACCGCGCGCGGCGCCACTTTTTCACCCGTGGCTTGCTTGATTAACTTGGCTAGTTCGAAAGAAATAGGGAAGGCGAGATCGCCGAGTTCAGCGCGCGGGGGCACTTCCGCTGCCAGTTGCTGAAGTTCGACACCAAACGTTTCGCGGGCCGTGGAACGAATCCGCTCCTTGAGCTTGTGTTGTAGCTGGGTCAGGGTCATAGGCGAAAAGCGCAGAGTATAGCACTCAGCCATAAACAGAACCGAGCGCGGTAGCGCCGGGTGAGTGACCCGACGTTAGCCAGGTGAGTGGCATAGAACCCGGCGCTACCGCGCTCGGTTCTGTCTAGTGCCTACGCATCTGCTAACATCCTTGCAGCTATGCAAATCTCGGCTGAATTGCAAAGAAGATTCGCGGAGGCGGAGCGCGTGCTGGTTTTGACGGGCGCCGGCGTCTCGGCTGAGTCAGGCGTGCCGACTTTTCGCGGCGGCGGCAACACGACCGTCTGGAAAGGGATGCCGTTCGACGTCATCTCTTCCGCGCAAATGGTCGAGCGCGATTTGCCGGCAGTTTGGGAATGGTTTGACTATCGCCGCGGTCTCATGGGCAAGATCGAACCGAACCCTGCACACCATACGATTGCACGATGGCAGGATCATTTTGCGGAGTTCACGCTTGTTACGCAGAATATTGATGGCCTACATCAGAAGGCTGGATCTGAGAATGTAGTCGAACTTCACGGCAACATCTGGCGCGCACGATGCACCGTTTGCCGTTTTTCGGATGATTTCTCAACCGCCAAACGTCCGGATGCCTGTTTGGAGTGTGGAAACTTTTTAAGACCTGATGTGGTCTTGTTTGGTGAATTGTTGCCGCCGGGCGCGTTTGAGTTTGCAGCTGAACAGGCGGCGCAGTGTGAGTTGTGTTTTGTTATCGGCACGTCAGGTTTGGTCTACCCAGCGGCAGGAATTCCCGAGATCGCAAAATCCGCGGGTGCTTTTGTTTGTGAGGTTAATCCGGAAAGAACACCGCTGTCGGGCTTGTGTGATGAATTGTTGATGGGAAAGGCTGGAGAAGTGTTACCACTTTTGAACCACAAAGACACTACGACACAAAATTAAATCTCTGTTTTTGTGCCTTTGTGTCTTTCTGGTTCAAATCTTTTATGAAAACTCTGTACTTTGATTGTTTTGCGGGTGCGAGCGGCGACATGATTCTCGGCGCGATGATCGGCGCTGGAGTCGATCCCAAATACCTGCGCGAACAACTCTCTCTGCTGCCCGTCAGTGGTTTTAGCATCGACGTGCAAACGGTCGATCGATCCGGTTTGAGTGCGACGTACGCGAGAGTCGAGACCGCACACGAGCACAAACACCGCCATCTCTCCGACATCAAGCAGATCATCGAAGGATCGCGGTTAGCTGATCCGATCAAACAACGCGCGGTGCAGATTTTTGTTCGTCTGGCCCAGGCCGAAGCTCACGTTCACAACGAGCCGATCGATCACGTTCACTTTCATGAAGTGGGCGCGCTGGACGCGATCGTAGACGTTGTGGGCGCCGCGATCTGTTTTGAGTATCTGAAGGTTGAGCGGTTCGTCTGTTCGCCGTTACACGTCGGCAGCGGCATGGTCCAAATGGCGCACGGGCGGTTTCCGATTCCCCCGCCGGCAGTGACTGAATTGCTAAAAGGCGTGCCGTTCTATTCAAGCGATGTAAAAGGCGAACTCTTAACGCCAACCGGCGCCGCGATCATTACGACCGTCTGCGACGAGTATGGGCCGATACCGCAGATGACGACGGAACGCACAGGCTACGGCGCCGGCACCCGCGAGTACCAGGACTTCCCAAACGTGCTGCGCGTCTTGCTCGGCGAAACTGAAGCGTCCTCGGCCATCGACGAACGTCTCTGGATGATCGAAACCAACCTCGACGACGCGTCACCACAGATCATCGGCCACGTCATGGACCGGATGCTCGAACTCGGCGCGCTCGACTGCTTCTTCACGCCCGTGCAGATGAAAAAGAACCGTCCCGGCGTGCTTTTGTCAGTCTTGTGTGCACGCGACGAGAAAGAAGCCGTGATGAGGTTGTTGTTTACTGAAACCACGACGCTCGGCATTCGCAGTTACGAAGTTAACAGGCGTGCGCTTCAGCGCAGCGTTGTGCAGGTGGAAACGCAGTATGGACCGATCGATGTTAAAGTAGCCCATCTGGAGGGGCGCGTGGTCAACGAGATGCCGGAGTTTGAGCAGTGCCGCGCGGC
>JBIOVO010000275.1:0-7575 GCA_044867735.1 Pyrinomonadaceae bacterium
AAAACGCGTAGGGAAACACAACTGCCAATAACAATGAATTGGCTCTCGCTGCCTAATTAAGCACCGAGCGTCTCGCCGCAAGTTGCTCATGCGCGCGGAGGGAGATGTCACTTAGATGAGCTGGCCCACACTTTCGGTCCGTGAGTGTGGGCGAGACCAAAGTCGGGCTAGCTCGTGTCGAGGTCTTGTCGCTTCACTGACTCGACATTGGGCGAATTTTTATCAGGTTCGCCTGGTAAGAAAGAGAAGCGAACAAGCATGTAGAGTCCTTCGGCGTTGGTTTTTGGATCCGAGTTCAATTCTCGGCGCCTCCACCATAAATTTTCGGGAGCCTCACACTCCGGTTGACGAGTAAGATAAAAGTCATGAGCACAACAACTCACTTAATGACCGCAGAAGAATTAGGGAACTTGCCGGACGAACCGCTCCGGCACGAACTTATAAAGGGAGAACTCCTCACGATGCCTCTTCCGAAGTTTGAACATTCGCGGGTCGTCGCAAATCTCACGGTAATTCTTGGGCAATACGTCAAAGCCAACCGCCTCGGCCGAGTTTCGGCTGAGGGCGGCTACAAGCTCGAAAGCGATCCGGATACCGTTTTGGGTCCTGACGTCTCATTTGTCTCGCACGATCGTTTCGCCCTGAGTCCAGAGGGATATCACGATGGTCCTCCGGATGTTGCCGTCGAAGTATTATCTCCGGGTGACCGCAGAGGCAAGGTTGAACGAAAGTTATCGCTCTGGTTAGAGTTCGGCACGAGATCCGTGTGGCACGTGAATCCTCTAAAACGAACAGTTGAGATTATTTCGTCAACTGGTGCGAGAAGACTGCTTCACGAGACGGACGAGCTTGTGGACGACGCCATTCCCGGGTTCCGAGTACAAGTTTCAGAGATCTTCGAGTAGGCGAGTAACTAAAGTCATGAGCACAACAACTCACTTAATGACTGCGGAAGAGTTAATCAGGCTGGACGACGATTCACTTTGTCACGAACTCATAAAAGGAGAACTCCTCACAATGTCTCCACCAGGTTACGCACATGGCCTTGCAGCGATGAAACTCTCATTGCTGCTCGGGAACTACATCATGGCGAACAATCTCGGTGTCCTTCTCCCGGAAATAGGTTTCAAGCTTGAGAGCAACCCCGATACCGTACTTGCACCAGACATTGCCTTCATTGCGCGTGAGCGAGTTGGTGAAACGATTGCAGGTTATCAGCCGGGACCACCCGACCTTGCGGTTGAGGTGATGTCGCAATGGGATACCAAACCCAAAGTCGACCGGAAGGCTGCGTTATGGCTCGAGCTTGGCGCCAGGTCCATTTGGAATGTCAATCCTCGAAAGCGGACGGTAGAAGTGTTCCGCGCTGAGGGTGAAAGAAGGCTGTTACACGAATCCGATGAACTCGTCGACGGCACCGTTCCGGGATTCAGAGTCCGAGTTTCAGAGATCTTCGAATAGGGAAACGAAGTCGCGAGAGCCTCACTAGCGAAGTAGAGAAAGTCAATGAGCACAACAACTCACTTAATGACCGCGGAAGAATTGTTTTACCTCGATGACGAGCCAAATCGTCACGAACTAATAAAGGGAGAACTCCTCACAATGTCTCCAGCCGGTGAAGAACACGGAATAATCACAATGCGCCTGGCGATTCCTTTAGGCGCCTATGTTGATGCAAACAATCTTGGAATCATTTACTGCGCTGAAACGGGTTTCAAGTTGGAGCATAACCCCGATACGGTACTTGCTCCAGATATTGCTTTTATCCGGCAGGAGAGACTGGGCGAACCCTTGCAAAGATATCGATCGGGACCTCCCGATCTAGTAGTCGAAGTGCTTTCTCCGAGTGAGAGCCGCAAGAGGGTAGAGAAAAAGACCGCTCTCTGGTTGGGTTTTGGCGCGTTGGTTGTTTGGTTGGTAGATCCCAAAACACGAACTATTGAAGTACGCCGTCCAAACGGCCAGACTACAATCCTTTCACTACAAGATGAACTCAACGGTGAGGATGTCGTCCCTGGTTTCACTATTCCGTTGTCCAGAATCTTTCGCGAGGCTGCCTCACTGACTTGAACCGCAACCTTCCCATCGGAATCTTCGACAGCGGCGTTGGTGGATTAACTGTCTATCGTGCACTGCACGAACGTCTGCCTAACGAACGCTTCGTCTATCTCGGCGACACAGCTCGCGTACCTTACGGCACGAAATCACTCGCGACGGTCGAACGTTACGCAGTCGAAAACTCAAGGTTCCTCGCCGCACACGGAATCAAGCTGCTTGTTGTCGCTTGCAACACGGCATCTGCGCTGGCTCTGCCCGCGATTCGCGCCTCGATCGATGTTCCGGTGATGGGAGTCATCGAGCCTGGTTCGCGTGCGGCTGTTGCAGTGGCCCAGGGCGGGAACATCGGAGTCATCGCCACAGAAGCGACCGTTCAAAGCCGCGCCTATTCGAAAGCGATCGCCACAATGGGTGCGACCGGCGAGGTGATCGAACGAGCTTGTCCACTCTTCGTTTCTCTGGCTGAAGAAGGCTGGGCTGAGACCGACGTAGCACGCACCGTCGCTCGCGACTACCTGCGTGATTTCACTAAAACAGAACTCGGCGCCCTGGTACTCGGTTGTACTCACTATCCGATTCTGCGAGACGTGATCAGTGAAACAGTCGGCGCCCACGTTGATCTGATCGACTCCGGCGGCGCAACAGCTAAGGACGTCGAATTACTACTCGAAAGTTCCAGTCTCACCCACGAAGAACCCCTGGCACTTTACCAGGAGCGGCAACTCTGTGATGATCTCGACCACTTTTACGTGACCGATGCTGCTGAAAGATTTGCTAAAGTAGCCGAGAGATTTCTGGGATCCGCTCCCTCCATACTTGAAGCCGTAGAGATTTGGGGACACGATGAGCTTCGCACGCACTGACGGCCGCGCTCCTGATGAGCTGCGTCCGGCACGAATCATACCGGGCTATCTTCCGTACGCGGAAGGTTCGGTGCTGATCGAAATGGGAAAGACACGCGTCGTTTGCGCCGCCTCACTGGAAGATCGAGTGCCGCCATTCTTACGCAACGCCGGCCAGGGCTGGCTGACTGCCGAGTACGCAATGCTGCCGCGCGCCACGCAAACACGCACGGCACGCGAGATCGGCCGCGGTGGACCTTCCGGTCGCACACACGAAATACAACGACTGATCGGCAGGAGTTTGCGTGCGGTCGCCGACATGAGGGCACTCGGCGAACGCACGATCACGATCGACTGTGACGTGTTGCAAGCCGATGGCGGCACCCGCACCGCGGCGATCACAGGCGCTTACGTCGCTTTCGCATTGGCGAGTCAACACTTGCTCGACGCCGGTAAGATCTCGCGACCGTTGGCCACCAATCAGGTTGCAGCGATCAGCGTTGGTATTGTTGATGGCGTGGCGCTGTTGGATCTGAAGTATGACGAAGACTCGCGGGCCGAAGTCGATATGAACGTGGTCTGCACCGGCGATGGGCGCTTCATCGAACTCCAGGGCACAGCGGAGCGCGAGCCTTTCAGCCGGGCGCAGATGGATGAACTCGTAGCGCTCGGAATGCACGGCATTGAAACGCTGATTGGGCTACAGAAACAGGTGATAGCTGAGATCCAGTAGTACAGCAGCAGGTGCAGGGAACAGGAGCAGGCGAAGAATAAAGGGTTTACAGGGACCGACCCGCCCTGGCGCCTGTCCCCGCTCCTGATCCAAGTGAGCAACGACCAACCGTCACCTGGGCATCTGAGAATCCCGATGGGAGAACCGACAAGAATGCGACGAATTGTAGCTTTTGCTTTGGTTTTAGTGGCGTTGATGGCGCCAGTTGCCTTGGCGCAACAACTCTATTCGCACGACAAAGTCGATTACACTTTCGAGCTTCCCTCAGCGATGTGGAAGGCCATCCTCGAGCCGGATGCCAGCCACGACCACCCGGAGTTTGTGTTCGGTGACCGCCTCGATGGCTACCTGACTATCCGCAAGGAAATTGTTGACGCGGGCACCAGCCCGTCTGAGGTCGCACAGCGAGACGCGGATCTCAAGCTCCGCTACCTGCCGGGCTTCGTTCAAGGCAAGGAAGATCCTTTCAAAGGACGGCTTGAAGGCGTGACGATGTCTTACGAGTTTGTCCGGACCGGCAAGCCGATGCTGGGCCGCACTTACTACCTCCAGGCCGATAGCCGCACGGTCTATGCCCTGCGCTTTACCGGCTTGCGCGACAAGTTGAGCCGCATACGCAATCAAACTGATCTGATCGCCCGCACTTTCAAAACGAAGTAGTAGTCTTAGCCACAGCTTACACGGATTGTGACCCTACAACTTGCTCCCGGTCTGGCCATCAAGCCTTCTGCGATCCACGGTAAGGGTTGCTTCGCGACCATTCCGTTCAGGAAGAGAAGGAAGATCGCGGAGTATGCCGGTGAAAAGATCTCGAATGCCGAAGCCCGCCGAAGAGCGCACCGGAAGATGCTGCGGATCTGCGAAGTGAATGGCCGATGGAGTCTGGATGGCAGCCGCGGCGGAAACGGTACGCACTACATAAATCACTCATGCGTCCCGAACGCCTTCATGCAGATTCTTTACGATCACATACTGTTCATCGCCTTGCGCGACATCGAAGCGGGCGAAGAGATCACCATCGATTACGAATCAACTCTGCACTCGGACGACAAACGCTGCATCTGCGGCGCCCCCAACTGTCGCGGCACGATCAATAGAGTCTGAATCTGCGTAATCTGCGGATCACAGGCGCGGCAAAGTAAAACTGAATCTCGATCCACGCCCTTCTTCCGAATCGAGTTCGACGTGTCCACCGTGCTGCTCCACGACTTCGCGCACAAACGATAATCCCAAACCGGTAGATTCCTCGTCCTTCTCCTGACCCTCGCGAACGACGCGATAGAATTTGTCCCAAACGCGCTCTTTCGCCTCCGCCGGAATCCCGAAACCGCGATCCTCGACACAAACGCGAACCGCTTCGGCCTCGAGCGCAGTGGATACTGTTACCGTGGTTCTTTCAGGGCTGTACTTGATCGCATTGTTGACGAGGTTCTTCACCGCCTGCGTGATGAGACTCTTGTCGGCCGCTACCGGCGGGATGCGATGCGCGGGCTGCTCGATCAATCTGATGCGCTTCTTCTTTGCAAACGTTTGCAGCGATGCGATCGTCTCGCGTACCACTTCGTCGAGGCGAAGAGGAATCTTCAGCACCTCCTGCTTGTCTTTGCGTTGCAACTGGGTCACCGATAAGAAGGTATTGATCATCCGCGACATTCGTTGCGACTCGTTCGCGATGATCGAGACAAACTCGCGCGCCTGCGCCGGAATCGTTTCGTCAGCGGTCAGCAGTTCAGCGAAGCCGTTGATACTGGTAAGCGGCGTGCGAAGCTCGTGCGACATCAGTGAGATCATGTCGCTCTTTAGCTTTTCATATTCTTTTGTTGCCGTTAGATCCCTCACGTAAACTGCGATTCCGAGTGGCCCATTTTTGTTTTGGCCCTCCTGCAGCACTGAGATTCTTAGATTGAGAATCTGGCTTTTAGCGTCGAAGTTGAGTTCACCTTCGTATTCGAGTCCGGTTTGTAACACTCGGCGCACCGCAATCTGCGGCTCGTCAAAGATGTCCGTGCGAAACTTGTTGAGCAGGTCGAAGAGATCCATTTTTGCGACTTGCTCGCCAGTCAATCCGGAGAACGTCAGCAGGGCCGGATTGACGAGCGCGAGCGTTCCATCCAGGTACGCGATCGCGACTCCTTCGTCGATATGCGTGAGACTGCTCGCTTCACATCTCTGCTCGACGTTCGCTGCTTTGAGCACGTTTAGCGCATCGAGCTTTCTCTTGTTTCCGGTCTGCGAGAAGTAGCTGAGAGATTGGGTGCGCGCGGGATTTGTCGAGAAGCTTTCGCGCTTTAGATTGCGAGCGAACTGAGAACCGATTGCTTCCAGCAAGGAAGCATCGTCGCCCGAGAATTCAGAGCCGAGTCGAATCAGTAAGACTCCGGCAGTTTCACCTTCGTGGACCAGTGGCACCGCGACGGTTCTTGAATCGTTTTTCGGTGCGACGAGTTTTCCGGTTACGGCGGCTTGCTGACACAGCTTGATACCTTCACGCCAAACTGAATTCCTGCGATTGTCCAGCGCATTCGAACCCTGGGTCTTGAAACGCGCCACCGCTTCGAACTCCGATTCCAAACAGTGAAAGACGACGGCCTCTTTCAGCGGCAGAACTGTGTTCAGCAGTTTGAGCCCGCTCATGAGTCTCGCATTGGCGGCGGTCGCTGAGTCACCGGTGTTGAACGGAGAGTTGAAGAGAGTGCGAGTAAAGTGTCCATCGAGAAGCCAGAGCCGATTTACCTGGACCAGCAGCAAGGCAAGTCCGCCGCTGAAGAGCAGCGGAATCGGCAACAAGTCCAATCCGAAGAATCGAGCCCCGACAATGCCTGCGCTCGCGACGAAGACGGCGCTGGCGAGGATGTACTTGCCTGAGCGTCGCAAGCCGAAGCGATTTAGCGTGAGGCTGAGAGCGAGTGAGTAGGTAGTTATCCCGACCGCGGCGGATTGTACATCGCCGATTATCAACTCCGGCGTGGGAACAGGGAGAACCGCGGCGAGGCTGGGCAGAACCTCCAGCCGCCAACACGAGTAGCCCACCAGCCCAGCCAAAAGGCCGAGCGCGGTCGCGGACAGGTATGACGTTAGAGTTCGTATTCGAGTCAAGGTCTGAGAGGGTGAAAACCAGTTTGAGTGTGGTTTCAAAGGAAACGATTCGGATGGCTTCGCAGTCAAAAAGCCGGGAGGATTATACAATGACTAGCAATGTTAAATCTATAGAGTTTTCCCCGCAAAGGCGCAAAGTTAAGACCCTCCAAGCAGCCGCAGGTCCTAACTTTGCGCCTTTGCGCCTTTGCGGGGGAAAATCTCCTTTAGGCGGTCCCCGATAAACATCATCTCCTCGGGAAAGACCGTTCTCAGGTCAAGTAGCACTTTCCCCTCCGAGATACGCCCAATGATCGGCGGCTCAGATGCCCGCAACCGGTGCTCAATCTCCTGCGCCGACATCCGCGGGTGGCTAACCGCGATAAGCATTGTCGGCGAATTCGACGTTGGGCCCGCGCCTCCACCGATCGTCGATTCCCCATCCAGGAACTCAAAGGTCGCCTCCGACGGGCCAACTGCCTCGATCAAACCGCGCGCGCGTCGCTCAACCTCATCCTTACTCAACGCCAGCATCTGAATCACCGGCACCTCTTCGTGCGCCAGCTCTTTCTGATGTGAAACAAGCGTGGCCTCGAGCGCCGCGAGCCTCAGTTTATCGCTACGCAGAGCACGATACAGCGGGTGCTTTCTAAGTTGCGCGACGATCGCATGTCTACCCACGATCAATCCCGCTTGCGCGGATCCGAGCAACTTGTCGCCGCTAAACGAAACCACATCTACGCCAGTCTCGATTATCTCCCTCACGACGGGCTCATCGACGATTCCGTAAGCGCTGAGATCACTCAGTTGCCCCGAACCGGCGTCTTCGTAAAGAGGCAGCGCGGCTTCGTGTGCAAGGGTCGTGGG
>JBIOVO010000276.1:0-10451 GCA_044867735.1 Pyrinomonadaceae bacterium
ATATAGCGGCCTACCGTGTCTTGAATCGTGCTAATGCGTGGACCAACGCCGTTCACGTAGCTGATCAGAATGTAGTTGCCGTTGCGGTCGGTGATTTTGGTCGGATAACTGCGGAAACCGCCACCTGCAGCGCCGTACGTAACCTGTGTACCGTCGGGGTAGAAAACCGTGCCCCAACCACTGCCGCCCGTGAAGCAAATGAAGGTACCATCATTGGTTTCGTAGTTATTGGTACTGGAAAACACCAACGCGCGTCGGGTACCGTTACTTTCGGTAAGCGTGAAGCCCGCGCTCCCCTGGTCTTCGATCTGACCAAAGCCCAAACGGAAACCCTGGGCTGGATATCCTGAATCGACATCGTATGTCATCCAGGTGGAGCCATTTGATGGGTTAGTCGACCTGTGCCACACGAGGCTGTTGTAAATTAACGACAGTGATGCATCGATTCCTCTTCCCGGCAAACCCGCTACTGGCAATCCAAAACTGAAATTCTTATTGCCATTCTCAGTTGCTGGTACAGAAGAGGCGGCCGTCAATGCCCGAGCCTTCGTTTTGCCTGGCGGTGTGCCAATTAAGTTGTTCGGCTCATACAGCGAACTTGTTTCGTTATCAGGCAGAGGATCGTCATTTGGATCACGCACAAATGGCATCACTCCTTTTAGTCCCGCCAACCTGCTGATTGAGTGAGCTCGCTTCTGCCTCGGACTCATTCTCCGTGCCACCACGTTTTCGCCATTCGCTCTTTGGCGCATTGCTTGTTCCCGAGCCCGCCTGGTTGAATCGATTCGTTTCCTGCCACCGAACGGATCCCTTGTTCCTTCAACGACAGTTACACGCACTGTTGCAGACGTGGTTCCTACTCGCGCTGTGATCGTGGCTTCGCCCGGCAGTCCGGCTACTGCCTCACCAGTCTTTCGCACAAAGATCACCCGTTTGTCGCTCGACTCCCAACTGGGCCTGATCCCATGGACCGTGCGACCTTCCTGATCCAACGGGATCGCAGCAAGCGACAATGGCTGCCGCGAAGTCAGGACGATCTCACCCGCAACGTTTAATTCGATTGCCACAACCTGGGCTTCGCGTTCCGCCCTGGTCGGCGTCGCCAGCGGGCGCACTCCTTGCCGTTCGCGGCTCTCTTGATTGGTTCGGCCACCAAAAATGCTCAACGTCGAGGCGAGCCAAGTCCATCCGCGACTACCGGCTGCACGGACATCGGTGACCGTATGCTGTAGTACTGCTGCTGCCGTTGGCGTAGGGACTAGCAATGCGATCATTACCGAGATCAAAACGAGCGCAAGAATCTGTCGGAATGAGACGAAGAGACGGCGAGAGGAGGTTGACATGCGAGGCCTTCCTTTGAGGACTTATAGAGTTCTTCGCCTACGAAGTAGCTTACCGCTTCCTTAACTAGAGCTTAGGCGAGGCGACATTTGAGAGTAAGTCGCACGTGAACAGCGAGATTCTGGGTCCATGCAACTTTAGTAAGCGGCTCATACTATTATTGCGTAAGACCAAATGCAAGAATTTCTTCGTGGAGGATTTTTCTTAACCACAAAGACACGAAGACACAAAAGGAGATCTAATAGAAGATCAAACTTTGTGTCTTCGTGTCTTTGTGGTTAGAAGATCTTACTCCGTCTGCCGGCGCGCTTTCGCGATGAAGTCCTCGATGTCGCTGATCTTCCGTGGTAGCGCTTCGGTCAACCAACGAACCCCATCGGCGGTGATCAGCATATCGTCTTCGATCCTGACGCCGATCCCTTTGTACTTCTCAAACGCCGGACGCACCGCCGACTTGAACTTCTCCCAGTCAGCCTGGTTCCAGCCGTAAGGCATCTGGTCAAACGCATCAAGCCGAACGTAAATTCCCGGCTCGTTGGTAAAAACGACACCCGGCACAAACCTCGCACCGCCCCCAACGTCGTGAACGTTCATTCCGAGCCAGTGCGATGTTCCGTGCATGAACCATAAGCGGTGCTGTTGTGAGTTGAGGTCGGTGATGAGCCCAAGCTTTAACAAACCTTGTTTGATCACTTCCGTCCCGGCCCGGTTGACGTCTGACAAGGTCGCGCCAGGCTTCGAAGCTTTCGCCACTGCTTCCTGTGCGTCGTAAACAACCTGATAGAGCGCTGCCTGGTTCGGATTAAACTTTCCGTTCACCGGGAACGTGCGCGTTACGTCCGCCGTGTAGTGATCGTACTCAGCACCAACGTCCATCAAGAGCAGTTCGCCGGATTTCACCGGCCCCTGCGACTCGACGTAGTGCAACGTCGTTGCATTTGGACCACAACCGACGATGTCCGGATAGCCCCAGTTATCTGCGTTTCGGAGCTTGAACGTGTACGCCACTTCAGCATCAACCTCGTACTCCCATTTCGCGTTGCCCGCCGCCGCCCACGAACGTTGATGCGCTTCGATGCTGATGTCGATCGCGTGCTGCATGATGCGAAGCTCCATCGGCGACTTCACCAAACGCATCTGCACAAAGAAGGGCCAGGCATTCTTGATGCTGTAGCCTGATGCAGTCTTGGCCCACTCCGAAGCAAACTTCTGCTCGTACTTGAACTCCCGACTCTCTCCATCGCCCGGCGGAACGAGCATGAACAAACCCGCCTCGCCTTTAGCGGCCGCGTCGAACAGCGCGTTGAACCCATGATCGTTGCTGACGGTGGTGCCCCGAGGCAGGTTCGACATGAAGACGTTTTCCGGTTGCGGGAGATAAGGTTGGCGATTCCGCAACGCCTTGATAAACGGCTCAAACTCGCTCGACTGCCAGATCTCACTGATACCCGAAATCTGGTGCGCCTCTTCGGCGCTGTACATGTGACCGTCCCACGTCTCGGTCAGCGGATTTCGACGTGGGATAAAGAGAATCTCTTTCGTCTTGGTGTTGCCCGGCAGCAAGACGAGCGTCGCGCTCTTCTGTTTCAGGTTCGTCAGGTAGTAGAGATTGTTTTCCTGCCGATACGGATAGTTGACGGAGTTTGAGTAGATGCGTGGCTCAGTGCTGAAGAGAACAAGCATCGACTGCGGTCCCACGCTTTGCGCCACGCGCTCGCGCCGCTGCACCAACTCCGCGACTCTCTCCTTGTCGGTAAAGACCGGCGCCGGCGGAGTGATACGAATGTTGGGAGCAACTGGTCTTTCCGACTTTGCGCCGACCGGAATATTTAGCGGCTTGAGCAACGCCAGCGAGGCACAAACAGCAAATAGTGCAACAGCGACACGTGTAGTTCTTGTCTTACTCATCTCTATTCTCCTCTTTTTGCTGAGCACGCAGGAGCGGACAGTAAAAATTTATGGCGACGGTGCCGGCGCCGGCTCTCGATTCTGTCGACGACGACGCGGTGGACTAAGAAGTTGCCTCTTTCCGTCCTTCGTGACAAGCACACGCCTGCCGTCCGGCATGGTCACGATCGATGTGCCGTCCGGAAAAGTGCGTATAACCATGCCTCCGGGACCGACTTTGGTCGTCACCCCTGGTGGTTTATTCGGGCCGGTGAACTCCGGCGGGATCGGCACATCAGGCGGTTCGGGATCGTGCTCGTCAGCCTCGGTTTCATCCTTACTCGGTCCAGGCTTCGGTGTTGGCTTCTTCGCGGGTTCGTCAGTGCGGGGAGATCTGGTCGGAGCGGGCGCGGCCTCGCTAACCTGCGTCTGCGGAGATGGACTGGCAACGAGAGTTTGCGCGGTTGGTGATGGACTCGGAACTTCTGCCGGACTCGGTGTTCCACCCATCAATTGCGCAGCCTCATTATCGGGTTCTTTCCACGCGTGAAAGGCCAACGCACAACACAACACCACGAGTAACACTGCCGCAGACGCTATGATCGGAATGGTCTTTCCGCGTGGCTTGCGTCGGACCACCGTCGTCTCACCGGGTGCGGCGGCAACGGTTTCCTGTCTGACTTCAGTTTGCGTCGGAATCGCGACGGTCGGAGCGGGACGCGGGAACAGCACCGTTTGCGCTTCACCGCGGTTCACGATCGTTGACGCCTGCTCTGTGCCGTGAAACGCCTTACGCATCTCTGCTGCGTTCGCAAAGCGCTGGTCACGATTCTGAGCCATCGACTTCGCCAGCACTTGATCCACTTCTTTTTCTATCGCGGGATTCACCTCACTCGCGAGCGCGAGCGGATCGGGCTGTCCGTTGACGACGGCCGCAGCTCGCGTCAACGCATCGGGCGGTTTGACGCCTGTCATCAGGTGATAGAGCGTGGCTCCGAGTGAATAGAGGTCGCTGCGCGAATCTGTTCCCAAACCCTGGATCTGTTCCAGCGGAGCGTAGTTGGGTGTGTAACCAAAGACACTGGCCGCAGTTGTCACACGAGAGATTTCGCCCGACTGGCCCTTTGCCAATCCGAAATCGAGCAGGATGATCTGGCCGCGCGACGTTAGTTTTAGGTTCTGCGGTTTGATGTCGCGATGAATAATCTGCGGGTCCTGCGTGTGCAGGTAGTCGAGGGCGTCGAGTAGTTGATCGGCCCAGGTCAGGACCTGATCGGCCGGAAACGGTCCTCGCTTGCGATTCATCATCTCCGACAGATCGTCGCCGGGGATAAACTGCATCACGAGAAACTGCCCCTCGTCTTCAGAAAAATGGTCGCTCACACGCGGCAACGCGGGGTGATGCAGCCGGGCGAGCAGTCGCGCCTCACGCTCAAACTGCTTGCGCAAACGTTCGTCGGCAAACAGGGTTTCCTTGAGAGCTACGGTCGCATCAAGGCGTTGATCGACCGCCTCGTAAACCGCGCCCATGCCGCCTTGTCCAAGCTGGCGAATGATGCGATAGCGGCCCTGTAGAATGGTCTCCGGCGTGAGCATTCAGTGGATTATACACGTCGGACAGCAGTGTGAACCACAAAGACAGTAAGACACTAAGTTTCGTCCTTACTGCCGCTCAATCTGAGTGAAGTCTTCTCTTTGTGTCTTTGTGTCTTTGTGGTTGGTAGTCCCTGCGGTATGCTACGCCCATGAGTAACGACGTGATCGATGTTGGACCACGCAAACGCAGGCGTTGGAAATGGTGGCTGCTGCTGGCCGCGCTGCTGTTGCTGATTTCCCTCTCGCGGGTCCTTTCGATCTATGTCTCCGCATTATGGTTCGGGTCTCTTGGTTACACATCTGTCTATTGGTACATCTTCAAAATCAAGCTCGCCCTTTTCGCCGGTTCTGCAATCCTGACGGCGTTACTTCTAAGCGCAACGTTCCTGCTTTTTCAACGACTCTTCGGCGCGTACGCCTTCGAGAAGCGAACTATCATTCTCAACAATCAACCGTTTCAGTTTTCTCCGGCGAAGTTTATTAGACCACTCGGCTGGGTAATCTCAGGGCTATTTGGTCTGATTTACGCTTTCAGTCTCAAGGAACACTGGCGCCAGTTCGCACTCTTCTGGAATCAGCCTGCAACGGGCATCTACGATCCGATCTTTGGAAAGTCGCTCGGGTTCTATCTCTTCTCGCTGCCGTTTTACGACATCGTAAACTCGTGGCTGCTCGGCGTTTCTTTCATCATACTCTGCGCCGCACTGGCCTATTCCCTGCTCGGTCTGCCGCAAACCGTTTTGAAGCCGAGCGTGCGCTGGTCGTCAGGCGCTGCGTTTCGCGCGGTGTGTTGCGCGCTGGCACTCTTTCTCCTCGTGCTTAGCTGGCGCACGTATCTTTCGCGTTTCCCGTTTCTGTGGCAGGACCATCCGATCTTTTCCGGCGTCACATACACAGAAGCGAACTACACGTTGCCGGCGCTCATGTTCGTCTGCATCGCGCTCATCATTGCGGCGATTATTTGCCTTGTGAATGCGTTTGCGCTCCGGCGTTTCAGCGTGCTGCTGATAGCGCTCGCGATACCGCTCGCGACGTACATCGTTGGCGTTGTTCTCATTCCTGCTTACATTCAGAGTTTTATCGTTAAGCCCAATGAACTCGATCGCGAGTCTGCATACATCACCCACAACATCGAATGGACACGAAGAGGCTTTGGACTCGATCAAATCGAGTCGCGCAATTTTGAGGCGGAAACGTCGATCGCCGCACTCGACCTGCCGAACAATCGCGACACCATCGAAAACATTCGTCTGTGGGACTGGCGCGCGCTCCAGGACACTTTGAGGCAGATCCAGGCGATTCGCACTTACTACGACTTTCCAGACGTCGATGTAGACCGTTACACCGTCGGCGGTCATTCACGACAGATGATGATCGCGCCCCGCGAGATCAACGACGCAAAGCTTCCGGCAACATCGCGCAACTGGATCAACGAACGATTGATCTACACACACGGTTACGGCGTGACGATGAACAGCGCGATCGGTTTCACGCCCGAAGGTTTGCCACAGTTCGTACTGTCCAACATGCCGGTGGAATCAGGCGCTCCTGAAATCAAGGTAACGCGTCCTGAGATCTATTTTGGTGAACTAACCGACCGCTACGTCTACGTAAAGACCAAACAGAAGGAGTTTGACTATCCACAAGGTGATACGAACGCCTCGACGACATACGAAGGTACCGGTGGAATTCAGATCGGCAACCGCTTCCGTCGGATGCTGATCGCATGGGCCATCGGTGATCTCTCCAAGCTACCGTTCTCCAGCGACGTCACTAGCGAGAGTCGCGTCCTGATCAATCGAAACATTCGCGAGATCGTGAATGGTGTAGCGCCGTTTTTGACTTACGACAAAGACCCGTACATCGTGGTCGACAACGATGGCAGGCTTTTTTGGATGATCGACGCATTCACCGAATCGTCGTACTTTCCTTATTCGAGTCACCACGACGTCGCGGGCAATTCCCTCAACTACATTCGCAACAGCGTCAAAGTTGTGATCGACGCTTATAACGGCACCGTTCGCTTCTACGTGTTCGACAATCAGGACCCGCTCATCGCTGCTTACCGGAGCATCTTTCCGCATCTCTTTCTCGATGCGAATCAAATGCCCGCAGACCTCCGATCTCATGTTCGCTATCCGGAAACGCTCGCGCGCGCGCAGGGCGAGGTGTACGGACTTTACCATTCGCAAAATCCGAAGGTGTTTTTCCAGCGCGAAGACGTTTGGAGTGTTGCGCAACACATTTCGGTCAATGCCGAAGGTAAAAAAGAAACTACGCCCCTCGATCCTTATTTCGTGATGATGCAGTTACCCGGTGAGCAGAAGAAGAATGAGTTTGTTCTGATTCTTCCCTTCACGCCTGCGAATCGAAACAACATGATCGGTTGGATGGCGGGTCGCAGCGATGGTGAGAACTACGGCAAGCTCGTGGTCTATAACTTCCCGCAGTCGCGTGTGATCGATGGGCCAGTGCAGATCGAGGCGCGCATCGATCAGAACGCCGAACTCTCGGCGCAGTTCACGCTGTGGAATCAGCAGAACTCGAGGGTTATTCGGGGGCACCTGCTGGTGATACCGATTGGACGCTCGTTGATGTTTGTCGAGCCGGTTTACTTGCAGGCTGAGCGTAGTCCAATGCCGGAGCTGCGGTTGGTGGTGCTGGCGACGCAGGAGAAGCTTGCGTACGGACAGACATTTGCCGAGGCGATGAATAAGTTGTTTGGTGAGGCAGCGCAGGCTCCCGCGCCGCAGCCGCAGGAAACACCAGGTGCACCGCAGCCAACGCCGGCGGCAACGCCGGGTCAAAACTTAGAACAACTGGTGAATCGGGCGATTCAGGAGTTTGAGGATTATCAGCGGTTAACATCGCAAGGAAAACTCGGTGAAGCGGGGCAGAAGCTCGAGCAGCACAAGAAGACCCTGGAAGAAATCAAGAAATTGGCGAAGCCTTAACAGGCTTTTTCACGCAAAGGCGCAAAGGCGCAAAGAAAAAGCCGCAAAGCTTATAAAGACCTGCCGTTGCCCAAGATCCCACTTTGCGGCTTTTCTTTGCGCCTTTGCGCCTTTGCGTGAAAGGTCTTCTTTAGCGCCTGTTCTCGTCGATCTTCTCCGATAACTTCTTTCCCTTCTCGACCGCAACCTTATGCTCCGCCATGTACTTCGGATCCGGCGTCATCGCGATCAACGCGTCAATCTGCTTCTTGGCCTCGGCGTCTCGATTGACCTCGGCGTAGGCCTCCGCCAGGTGAAATCGCATCGGTGAGTGGTTTGGATTGAGTTTCATTCCCTTCTCCAGGTACTCGATCGCTTTCCCTGAATCGCCGCCCAAAACCTTCGGCGCCTGTAGATAGAGCCTCCCCAAACCAAGATAAGCGCTGTAACCCTGATAAGTCTCATCCAGCTTCAACACCGCTTCCATCTCTCCCTTAATGTCCCTAAAGCTCGAGAGGTTCGCGATGGTGCTGTGCGCGGCCGCGCCACCGTAATTGGCTCCCAACCAGAAATGGCCCTCCGCCTTGTTTGGCTGTAGTTGCACGGCAGCCTTACCAGCTTCGGTACCTTCGCGAAACATGTCGTCTCGTTCCGAATCCACGTCCGTGTGGTCACCAACGTAAAAACTGGCGCGCGCGAGCTTCCAGGCTGCCTCATAGTTCCCGTAGTCAGCGGTGCGTGCCTGTCGCAGCGTGGCGACCGCAACACGGGCTTTTTGCATGTCTTCGCGCCCCTCGTAGAGCGCGTCGGCCTCGGCGATTCGCTGCGCCGCGGCAGCGGCGTCGCCGTTGTCGATTCTCGGCGCGCTATTCGACGTTCCATCACAGCCAAAACCACTCAAAGCGCCTGAAATTAAAGCGGACAAGACGACCGCAGATCGCAGTTTTTCCTGGTTTTTCCTAAGATTTATCATCATTTAGCCTTTGATTGTCTAGTATGACTATACAGTTTGTAATACTTTTGCTAGCGCGTTATCCAAATCCGTCTGAATGCGGTATAGTGGCTTCCCGTTATGGCCGGAGCAGCCTTCTACGACCTTGAAGGAACCCTTGTGAGCACCAATCTGGTGCACACCCTGTCTTTTTATGCGCGCCGCCAGCAAGGTTTGAGGGAGAGTTTCAAGAAGAGCGCCGCGACCTTTCTGAGTCTGCCGCTCTTTGCTGTGACGGACCAGTATAGCCGAAAAGTTTTCAATGACCTCTATTTCAAGCGCTACAAGGGGCAGTCGGAAGACCGGCTGCGGTATTTTGCCCAGGAGCTGTTTGAGGACGTCATCAGGCCGGCGGTCTTCCCCGGGACCTACGAGCTCATCGATCAATCGAGAAAACTGGGACTACGGCAGGTCGTAATCACGGGCGCCCTGGATTTATCGGTCAAGCCGTTGATGGAGCATCTGGGGATTACTGAGTACGTCACCAACCGGCTCGAGTTTGTGAATGGGATGGCTACCGGACGGCTTCTGCCTCCGGTAATGGCTGCGGCAACGAAGGCTTCGTGGATTCGAACTTACACCGAACGTGAAGGCATCAGCTTGAGTGATTCTTACGCTTATACCGACAGCATGAGCGATCTGCCGATGTTGTCGATCGTGGGGCATCCGGCGGTGATAAATCCGGACATGCGTTTGCGACAGACGGCGCTGCATCACGATTGGCCGATACTTAACCTGAAATGAACAGACTTAACCACAAAGACACAAAGACACTAAATGTTTAGTTCATCTTTGTGTCTTTGTGCCTTTGTGGTTCAAAACTCTTAGAAAATGGCACTGCAACTCCGACGAAAAACACACGAGTCAGTAATCTACATCGATCGTGATAGTGCGCCGCGCATCATGCCTTCCGGCGAGGACTTCATTCTCGAAGACCTGCCGATCGGCACGCGCGTGCTCTACCCGAATCCTTCGATCAAGGGTCTGCCGAATCGCGAGGCTGCCATTCGCTATGCACTGAATCACCCGCTTGGTTGCGATCCGCTCTTTGCGCAACTCGAACCAGGAATGCGTGTCACCGTAGCCGTTGACGACATCAGCCTCCCGCTCCCACCAATGGCCACGCCCGACATCCGGCAAACGATCCTGGAAATCGTTTTGGACATGCTCGCCGGTCACGGCGTGGACGATGTACACATCATCATCGCCAACTCCCTGCACCGAAAGATGACCGAGTGGGAAATGAAGCGAATGGTCGGGCCGCGGGTCTTCGCCGACTACTACCCCGATCGCTACTACAACCACGACGCGGAGTGGGCCGACGGCCTGGTCAAGATCGGCGAAACCAGACACAAAGAGCCGTTAGTTCTTAACCGACGCTGCGCCGAAAGCGATCTGCTGATCTACGTCAACATCAATTTCGTGCCGATGGATGGCGGGCATAAGTCGGTGGCCGTCGGACTCTGCGACTACGAATCGTTACGGATGCACCACGATCCGCAGACGATTCGCGACTCTGACAGCTACATGGATCCGGCGCGTTCGGCGTTGAATCACAAGGTCATTAAGCTTGGCAAAATCGTAGACGAAACGCTCAACGTCTTTCACATCGAGACCGCCATCAACAACCGCATGTATGGCGCCGACATGGACTTCCTGCTGCGCAACGAGGACGACTTCACCGCCTTCGATCGCATGAAGTT
>JBIOVO010000277.1:0-7810 GCA_044867735.1 Pyrinomonadaceae bacterium
TGCTGACGAAGGAAGAAGGCGGACGACACACGCCGTTCTTTTCAGGCTACCGGCCGCAGTTCTACTTCCGCACCACGGACGTAACGGGAGTGGCGACGCTGCCCGAGGGAGTGGAGATGGTGATGCCCGGCGACAACGTGGCGATGTCGATCGAGTTGATCGCCCCGATCGCGATGGAGAAGGGGTTGCGCTTCGCTATTCGCGAGGGCGGCCGCACGGTGGGCGCCGGAACGGTGTCGGAAGTGATTGAGTAAAGCAGTCTTAGGTTTTTGGTCTTGGGTCTTTAAGGATCCCAGGTCAGCCAAAGACCCAAGGCCAAAGACCAAAGTCAGGATCTAGTTATGCCACGCGATAACATTGTGCTTCAGTGCACCGATTGCAAGAGTCGGAATTACGTAACGACCAAGAATAAGAAGACCACGCCGGATCGGCTGGAATTCAGCAAGTTCTGCCGTCGTTGCCGCAAGCACACGGGTCACAAAGAGACCAAGTGAAACCAATTGCCGATTGCCGATTTTCGATTGCCGGTTCGTCTTCGAAATTGGCAATTGGCAATCGACGGTTGGCAATCACTAGAGGGGTATAGTGTCAACGGTTAGCACGTCGGTCTCCAAAACCGAAAGTCCGGGTTCGAATCCTGGTACCCCTGCCATTTAGTTGGTTTAAGTATTATGGCTGAGACAAAAAATCCAGAGGCACCGATAGTCGCGCCAAGAGCAGCACACTTTGGTGAAGGGCCGGAAGGAAAGATAACTCGGCGCGAACGTGGGCAAAGTGGCGCACCGGGATGGATAGGCCGTTTAGTTCAGCTTGTGCACGATGTGCGCGCTGAAATGAAGCGGGTTTCCTGGCCGACTCCGACGCACGTCCAGAACACGACGATAATCACGCTCATCGCGGTTGTCTTTTTCGCGGTCTACCTATTCCTCGTCGATCAGGGCTTGTCGCGTTTGATTCTGGGGTTGGAATGGTTGGTTGACAAGATAGCAAGGTGGTTGGGCCTCGCCTGAGGGAAAAGAGTTTCTAATGCAGCAGTGGTTTATCCTCCATACGTACTCGGGACATGAGAAAAAGGTGCGCGACAGCCTGAAGGCGCGCATTCGGGACACTGATCTGCAGAATGAGATCAACGAGGTGCTGGTGCCGACCGAGACCGTCGTGGAGATGCGAGGCAATAAGCGAATCGAGTCGTCGCGGATGTTCTATCCCGGTTACGTGCTGGTGCAGATCGAGTGCGACGAGCGTGGGCATATTCCGGATAACGTGTTTCACATGATTAAGTCGACGCCCAAGGTTACGGGCTTTGTCGGTGGACACAATCCGACGCCGCTTACGCCGCAGGAAGTCGATCAGATTGTTCACAATGTGACTGAAGCAGCCGAAAAGCCGAAACCGAAGTTTTCGTATGCGGCAGGCGAGACTGTTCGCATCAAATCAGGACCGTTCCAGAGTTTTACCGGCAAGGTGGAAGAGGTTAACGAGGACAAGTCCACGCTGAAGGTTACGGTAACGATCTTCGGACGCTCGACTCCGGTGGAATTGAATTTCTTGGACGTTGAGAAAGTGACGTTCGCAGAGGAAGAATAGGTCTTATCGGTCCAATAGGACCTATGTGAAAGAAGAAGATGGCAAAGAAGATTACAGGCTTTATCAAGCTACAGGTGCCGGCGGGAAAAGCTAATCCGGCGCCGCCGATCGGCCCGGCGTTGGGCCAGCATGGCGTGAACATCATGGAGTTCTGCAAGGCTTTCAATGCGAAGACCGCGCAGATGGATCCTGACCTGAAGATCCCGGTGGTGATCACGGTTTATGCGGATCGCTCTTTCACGTTTGAGACCAAGACGCCGCCCGCGGCTGATTTGCTCAAGAAGGCTGCCGGCATTCCGAAGGGATCTGGAAAGCCGAATCGTGAGAAGGTCGGAACGATTTCGCGCGCCAAAGTCGAAGAGATCGCGAAGACGAAGTTGCAGGATCTGAATACAACCAGCCTGGAATCAGCGATACGCACCATCGAGGGCACGGCCCGTCAGATGGGCCTAACGGTGGTATAGGACGGAAAACATAGGTCCAATAGGACATATAGGACCTATTTTTTTGAGAGGGAGAAACGCTACGCCGTTTCGATTGCACCTCGGAGACAGTAAATGAAGCAGCACGGAAAGAAGTATCGCGCCGCGCTCGAGAAGATCGAGTCGGGACGCAAATACAATCTCGATACCGCGATTGCAAAAGTCAAAGAGATTGCTTTCGCGAAGTTTGATGAAACCGTTGAATTGACAGTCTGGCTCGGCGTCGATCCGCGAAAAGCGGATCAGCTCGTACGCGGAACGCTCGTGCTTCCGCACGGTTTGGGCAAGTCGAAGACGGTACTGGTCATCGCTCAGGGCGACAAGCTCCGGGAAGCCGAAGAGGCGGGCGCTGACATCGTCGGTGGCGAAGATGTTGTAACCAGGATTAAGGGCGGCTGGACTGATTTTGATGCCGTCATCGCCACGCCCGACATGATGCGTCTGGTCGGCGGACTCGGTAAGGTACTCGGCCCGCGCGGCCTCATGCCCAACCCAAAGACGGGCACAGTCACCTTCGACGTAGCAACGGCAATCAAGGAGACCAAGGCTGGTAAAGTCGAATATCGCGTCGACAAGACGGGCGTGATTCACGTCGGCGTCGGCAAAGTTTCATTTGACGCGGACAAGCTTCGCGACAACACGAAGGCGCTGCTCGATGCAGTGGTGAAAGCGAAGCCGGCAACCGCCAAAGGTAAGTACGTCAAGAAAGTAAATCTCGCCGCCACGATGAGTCCGGGAGTCTTGTTGGACGAAGCGGCGTACGCAAAGTAAAGGTGGGAAGCTGAACAATGAAATCAAAAGCACAGAAACAGAAAGATCTCGAAGCTCTCACCGAACAGTTCAAGAACGCCAAGGCCGCGATGGTGGTTGGTTTTCAGAAGATGACCGTCGCGAAAGACCAGGAGCTTCGCAATCAACTGCGCGAAGCGGGTGTTTCTTATGAAGTGGTGAAGAACACTTTGGCACGCAGGGCCTCGGAAGGCACTGCGCTCGAAGGCGCAGCCGAACACTTCAAGGGTGTGACGGCCGTAGCGTTGAGCGGCGGCGATCCGGTTGGCTTGTCAAAGGCAATCGCAAAGTTTAGTAAGGCAAATCCGGACATCTTTACGTTCAAGGCCGGAGTCGTCGAGGGCAAGGTCGTCGCACTGAAAGACGTTGAGGCGATCGCAACCCTGCCGTCGAAAGAGGAGTTAATTTCCAAGATTATGTTCCTGATTAATTGTCAGGCACAGCGTTTAGCCACAGTGATCTCGGCGGTACCGCGCAACCTGGCGGTAGTCGTTAAGCAGGTCAGTGAGCAGAAGACCGCATAAGGATTTTTGAGGAGGATAGAAAGGTAATCATGGCAGCAACACGCGAAGATGTTCTCGAGTATTTAAAGAATTGTACTCTTCTCGAAGCTTCACAACTGGTGAAAGATATCGAAGAGACTTTTGGAGTCTCCGCAGCGGCAGCAGCGGTGGCGGCCCCAGTGGCAGCCGCAGGCGGTGGTGGTGAAGCGGCAGCAGCGGCGGAAGAGAAGACCGAGTTTGACGTCATCCTTCAGGCGATCGGTGGCAACAAGATCAACGTGATCAAGGTTGTCCGCGAAGTCACTGCGCTGGGATTGAAAGAAGCCAAGGATCTGGTAGAGGCGGCCCCCAAGGCAATTAAGGAAGCTGTTTCGAAGGAAGAGGCGGAAACGATCAAGCAGAAGTTGACTGACGCCGGGGCAACCGTCGAGGTCAAATAGGCGGGGATTTAGAGCCATCCACAGATTACACAGATTCGTCTGTGAAATCTGTGTAATCTGTGGATACGTTTTCTTGGCTTGACACTGAAATTGTTAGTGGCTAAGTTAAGGGAGTATTGAGGCGCTGGCGTTACTCCCAAAAAATTTGACGGAAGATCAGCCGCTTTTCGCAAACAAGCGGTCAGGGCAATGTGCGCTCTGACCGCGCTTTGCCGTCTTTAATCGGCAATCGGGCAATGGAATTTGGCAATTCATAAGGAATCTCACATGTCTGCAAATTTGCTTCAAACAATCAATACCGGGTTAGGAAGACGTACCAGTCAGGCGCCTGAGCGTGAGGACTTCTCCAAGATCGCCACCGCCGTCAGGATACCGAATCTGATTGAGATTCAACGCGAGTCGTATAACCGCTTCCTGCAAATGGATCTGCTCCCTGAGGAACGTGAGGCGACCGGTCTTCAGGCTGTTTTTCAGTCGGTGTTTCCGATCTCAGATTTCCGTGGCACTGCCACACTCGATTTCGTCGAGTACCAGATCGGCAATTGGCAGTGCAAATGCGGACGTCTGGAAGGTCTTAATTATCTTAGATCAAACTGTAAGAACTGCGGTTCGACGATCAAAGTGAACCCACTCGCCGCCGGCGAAACGCTCTGCCATCGCTGCGGCACGTTCAACTTCGTTCGACCACAGCTCTGCGAAAACTGCGGTGAGCCTGTCGGTCTGAAACACAAACACGATCAGCAGGAGTGTCAGGAGCGCGGCATGAGCTACAGCGTGCCGCTCAAGGTGAAGATCCGTCTCACCGTTTTCGACAAGGATCCGGACACCGAGGTCCTGTCGATTCGCGACATTAAAGAGGAGGAAGTTTTCTTCGGTGAAATTCCCCTCATGACTGACAACGGTACCTTCATCATCAACGGTACCGAACGTGTCATCGTTTCTCAGTTGCATCGCTCGCCGGGCGTCTTCTTTAAGCGTGGCGCGATCTATGTAGCCAAGATTATTCCGTATCGCGGTTCGGGGGTGGAGTTTGAGTACGACCAGAAGAACCTGCTTTACGTGCGCGTCGGTAAGCGCAAGTTCCTGGCGTCGATCTTCCTGCGCGCTCTCGGACTCTGGTTCAAGAAGAGCGAGGAGACGGAGAAGGTTCACCTCAAGTCGACTCGCTCAGATTCGCAGTTGGAAGAGCTCGTCAAGAACGCTTCCTTCACCGACGAAGACATGATCAAGGCGGTCTACATCACCGACGCACTTCGTCTCGAAGACGGTCGCCTGATGGTTCAGGTTCCAGAGGAAGGACCGACCAATCTCGTCGGCATGAAGGTCGATCACGACATCAAGGGCAAAGGGCCAGATCCGATCGTTCGTGGTGGCAAGAAAGTCGCAACCTATGCACTCGAAGCGATGCGCAAGGCAGGTATCAAAGAAGTTGAAGTCGATTCAGCTCAACTTGAAGGCGCCTTCGCCGTTTCGGACATCGTAAACACCGAAAGCGGTGAGATCGTTCTGGAAGCCAACAACGAGATCACGCCGGCGAAACTTCAGGAGATCGTCGAAGCCGGTATCAAGAACTTCTCAGTGTTCTTCCCGGAACGCGACGACGTTGGTCCGGTTTTGTCGTTGACGCTCAAGAAAGACGTCATCACCAAGCCGGTCGATGCATTGCTCGAAATCTATCGCAAGATGCGTCCTGGCGATCCGCCGACCGTGCAGACTGCCTATCGATTGCTCGAAGCGATGTTCTTCGATCCGCGCAAGTTTGACTTCTCTCGCGTCGGACGTCTGAAGTTCAACATCAAGATGGGCAAGCCGGAACGCGAGCGCATCGACGATCCGCTTCTCTCGGCGAAGGACTTCTACGAAGTGGTTTCTTACGTTCTGAAGATGCGTAAGAACCCGTCTGAGTACCAGGCGGACGACATCGATCACCTCGGTAACCGTCGCGTGCGCGCAGTCGGTGAGTTACTGGAAAACCAGTTCCGCATCGGTCTGGAGCGCATGGAGCGGGCCATCAAGGAGAAGATGTCGATCCACCAGGAAATGCAGACGACGATGCCGCGCGATCTCATCAACGCCAAGCCGGTAACGGCTGCGGTGCGTGAGTTCTTTGGCTCGAGCCAGTTGTCGCAGTTCATGGACCAGACGAATCCGCTCTCGGAGATCACGCACAAGCGCCGCCTGTCGGCACTTGGACCGGGTGGTCTGTCTCGTGAGCGCGCCGGGTTCGAAGTGCGCGACGTACACCCGACCCACTACGGCCGCATTTGTCCGATTGAGACTCCTGAAGGTCCGAACATCGGACTCATCTCGAGCCTCTCATGCTTCGCTCGTATCAACGAGTTTGGCTTCATCGAAGCGCCGTATCGCAAGGTTACCGATGGACGCGTGGTCGAGTACGTGCGCGTCATCAACGGCGGCGACACGAAGCTCAAGCCGGGCGATCACGTGCCGCAGGAAGAGGTAGACAAGGCAAACAAGAAACTCGGAGCCGAAGCTCGGAAAGCCGAGTTTGAACCATGGCCGTTCTATCTGACGGCCTGGGAAGAGGACAAGCACGTCGTCGGCCAGGCTAACATTGAGCTCGATGCCGAAGGCAACATCATCAACGAGCGCAACGCAGCCCGAAAGGCAGGCGAGTTTATTCTCGCGCTGCGCAAAGACATCGAGTACGTCGACGTTTCGCCGAAGCAACTCGTGTCCGTCGCCGCCTCGTTGATCCCGTTCCTTGAGAACGACGACGCGAACCGCGCGTTGATGGGATCGAACATGCAACGCCAGTCCGTGCCACTGCTCCGCGCTGAAGCGCCGTACATCGGCACCGGCATGGAGAAGGTGACTGCACGTGACTCCGGCGCTGTCGTCGCCGCGAAACGCGACGGCGTGGTCGACTACGTCGATTCCGAGCGCATCATCGTCAAGGCCGATCACAACGTTGACGGCACGATTTCACGCGAAGTGACAGCGGACATCTACACGTTGATCAAGTTCAAGCGTTCGAACCAGAACACTTGTATCAATCAACGCCCGATCGTCCACGTCGGCGAGCGTGTAACCAAAGGTCAGGTCATCGCTGATGGACCTTGCACCGACCGCGGTGAGCTCGCACTCGGACGTAACGTGCTCGTGGCGTTCATGCCGTGGCGCGGTTACAACTTCGAGGACGCGATCCTCGTTTCGGAGCGTCTGGTGAAAGAGGATTACTACACCTCGATTCACATCGAAGAGCTCGAAATCGAAGCACGCGACACGAAGCTCGGCCCGGAAGAGATCACTCGCGACATCCCGAACGTCGGTGAGAACATGCTCCGCGATCTGGACGAGAGCGGCATCATTCGCATCGGCGCGCAGGTCAAGCCCGGTTCGATCCTCGTCGGAAAAGTGACGCCGAAAGGTGAAACTCAACTGACCGCGGAAGAGAAACTGCTGCGGGCGATCTTCGGTGAGAAGGCCGGCGACGTGAAGGACGCTTCACTCGTCAGCCCGCCGGGAATCGACGGCACCGTCGTCGATGTCCAGGTGTTCACCCGCAAGGGACAGGAGAAGGACGCGCGTTCACTCGCGATCGAACAGGACGAAGAAGATCGCCTGCGACGTGACCTTGAAGACGAAATCCGCATCCTGCGTGAGCAGCGTGACGAACGCATCTACGAACTGCTCGAAGGCCGCAAGCTTTCGGCGGATCTGGTTGCGAATAAGGAAGTGCTGATTGAGAAAAACATCCCGATCACGCGCGAGATGTTGCGTGTAGTCGAGCCGAAAGCGTTGCGCAGGGTGCAACTCGCTTCGTCGCGGCTCGATATCGGCGCCGAGATCAAGGAGTACGAAGATCGCACCGAGCGCCAGATCAAGATCCTCTCCGACATCTACGAAGAGAAGATCGCTAAGCTGCGACAGGGCGACGAGCTTTCACCGGGCGTGATCAAGATGGTGAAGGTGTTCATCGCCATGAAGCGCAAGCTGTCGGTCGGCGACAAGATGGCCGGTCGTCACGGAAACAAGGGCGTCATCG
>JBIOVO010000278.1:0-2081 GCA_044867735.1 Pyrinomonadaceae bacterium
CGAGCGCAGGTGAAATTATTGCGATCGGTGGTATGAAGCAGGTAACCACCGGCGACACGATCTGTGACGACAACAAGCCGATCGTGCTCGAAGCGATGGAGTTTCCGGCTCCTGTTATTCGCGTCGCGGTGGAACCGAAGACGCGCCAGGATCAGGACAAGCTGGGCGTGGCATTGAACCGTCTGGCTCAGGAAGATCCGTCGTTCAATGTTTCAACCGATCAGGAAACCGGTCAGACGATTATCGCCGGTATGGGTGAGCTTCACCTCGAGATCATCGTCGATCGCATGAAGCGAGAGTTTGGTGTTGAAGCGAATGTTGGCAAGCCTCAGGTCGCCTATCGCGAGACGATTACCAAGCCGTCCGACGGCAAAGAGGTTTACAAGAAACAGACTGGTGGTCGTGGTCAGTACGCCCACGTCGAAATCAAGATCGAGCCGGCGCCCGGCGAGGGTTTTGTTTTTGAGAACGAGATCACTGGCGGCGCGATTCCGAGGGAATACATCAAGCCGACCGAGCAGGGAATTCGCGATGCGATGGAGCGCGGTTTTCTTGCCGGCTATGAAATGGTCGACATTAAAGTCCGGCTCGTGTTTGGTGGTTTTCACGAAGTCGATTCGGATGAGCGCTCGTTCCACATTGCCGGTTCACTCGCGTTTCAGGATGCGGTGAAGAAGGCTGGCCCGGTGCTGCTGGAGCCCATCATGCGCGTTGAAGTCGTAACTCCCAACGACTACACGGGCGCAGTCAATGGGGATCTCAATTCACGACGTGGCCGGATTGAAAGCATGGAGCCGCGCGTCGGAGGCGCACAGGTGATCACGGCTTTCGTGCCGCTTTCAGAAATGTTTGGTTACACGACCGACTTGCGGTCGGCAACCCAGGGCCGCGCAACCTCAACGATGCACTTCGAGCGTTATGAGCAGGCGCCGAAGAATATTGCTGAAGAGGTCATTGCAAAGGTCCAGGGGGTTGCAAAATAACGCGGTGGGAGTGGCACAGGCTCACAAAGTCTGTGCCTTTTCTTTTCACAGTTAAATCCGCTGACAGGATTTACAGGATTTGGACAAGATTTACATGTCAATCCTGAATATCATGTAAATCCTGTAAAGCAAACACGGGGATAAAAAGATGTCGAAGGAAAAATTTGACCGTTCCAAGCCGCACGTGAACATCGGCACGATTGGGCACGTGGATCACGGGAAGACGACGTTGACGGCAGCGATCACGAAGGTATTGGCGAAGAATAATCCGAAAGTGCAGTTTGTGGCCTTCGATCAGATCGACAAGGCGCCGGAAGAGAAGGCACGCGGCATCACGATCGCGACGGCGCACGTGGAGTATGAGACGAAGAACCGTCACTACGCGCACGTTGACTGTCCGGGACACGCCGACTATGTGAAGAACATGATCACGGGCGCGGCGCAGATGGACGGGGCGATCCTGGTGGTGGCTGCTACCGACGGTCCGATGCCGCAAACCCGCGAGCACATCCTGCTGGCGCGGCAGGTGGGAGTACCGGCGATGGTGGTCTGCCTGAACAAAGTGGACGCGGTTGACGATCCGGAGTTGCTGGAGTTGGTAGAACTGGAAGTGCGCGAGCTGCTGAGCTCCTACGAGTTTCCTGGCGACGACATCCCGGTGGTGAAGTGTTTGGCGCTGAAAGCCCTGGAAGGCGATCCGGAGTGGGAGAAGACGGTGCTGGAGTTGATGGACGCAGTGGACAGCTACATTCCGACGCCGACGCGCGAAATGGATAAGCCGTTCCTGATGCCGGTGGAAGACATCTTCACGATTCAGGGTCGCGGCACGGTGGCCACGGGACGTGTGGAGCGCGGCAAGGTGAAGGTGAACGAGAGTGTGGAGGTGGTGGGCATTCGTCCGACGCGCACGACGGTGGTGACGGGTGTGGAAATGTTCAAGAAGCTGCTCGATGAAGGCGTGGCGGGCGACAACGTCGGCCTGCTGCTGCGTGGCGTTGAGCGCAAGGACATTGAGCGCGGGCAGGTGATTTCGAAGCCCGGTTCGATCACGCCGCACACGAAGTTCAAGGCAGAAGCCTACGTGCTGACGAAGGAAGA
>JBIOVO010000279.1:0-26782 GCA_044867735.1 Pyrinomonadaceae bacterium
AGGTCAGAACTTTGCGTCTTTGCGCCTATGCGTGCGTAATCCTAATCTCCAATGCGAGCCGACAAGGAGCAGACACAGACCCCCGCCGACCGGAGGTTTCTGGCTCCGAGCTCCTTCAGTGCTTCCAGTGTTCTATGGTTGGATCAAATGCTTAATGCGTGAGGAATTCAGGAAACACGGATGACACGGAGAAAACGGATTTAAGTTGGAAGTGTAAGAGGCGGTTTGACAGCCAGCTTCTTGCGACGGCGAAGCTGATACCACTTCGGTTGCGCGCCAATTGCTTCATCAATCAACGCGCGAATCGAAGAAATACTTTCGAGCCCAGCCTCGTAACCGGCGTCGATCAACTCGTCGGCCCGACCCATTTCGTCCCATCGAATGTGTCCGACTTTTGGCCTAATCACAAAATCCGATAACTCGAGCTGGTAATGCGAAGCAGTCTTCTGAACTACCAGCATAGACTGTAACAGCACTCCAATAACTGAACTCGACGAGCCAATAAATGTCGCTCCGGCGCCATTCACGTCGATGGCAATCGCGATGTCAGCGCCAAGCGAACGAGCCACTGTTACTGGAATTACCGCCACCAGCCCTCCATCAACCAACTGCCTTCCCTGCTGATCTGCGACCGGGACATACCATCCGGGAATCGTGCAACTTGCGCGAATAGCAAACGGCACGTCACCTTCATCGCGCATGACCACGGCGCCACCCGTCTTCAGATCTGTTGCGACTGCGGCAAAAGGGATCGTCAGGTCTTCAAATCGCGTAATCGGCAGATTCGCCCGCAGGTATTGCTCCATACGTTCATTACTCTGAATACCCAGACGCGACATCGTCATGCGGCCGAGATCGCGCCAGCGAAGCTTACGGCCAAGATCAGCGATCTGATCGACCGACATACCCGCCGCCCACGCGCCCCCAACCAAAGCGCCCGCTGACGTCCCCGCTATGCAATCAATCCGAATGTTGTTCTCGGTGAGTGCGCGAAGCACACCAACATGGGCCATGCCGCGAGCCGCGCCGCCTGAGAGGGCAAGACCAATCGTTGGTTGGAAGTTGGTGGGCATTTGTACTTAAAGCTTTGTGCTCAAACTGGGTTCAACATCACGATCTCAGCCCGCTCGCGGGCGGTGTCTAGAAATGCGTCCGTATCAGACTCTATCTTCGCCTCAATGAGAGTTCTCTCGATCTCCTCGCGGGCCTGTTCAACCGACGGAACGATGCGTCCCGGAGCCCTGGTCTGATAACGCGGCACATAAACATCGCGGTAATAGTCTGCGATCTCCTTCTGACTTATTACTACGAAATTTCTAAATCGAAAGTCCAGATACTTTTCCATTTTTAGACGCTGCTCGACGATCTCGTCCAGCTTTTCGCTGGTCAGCCCTACTCGTTGCAGCCGTTGCTGGAACTCGAGTGGCGATGGGAAGTTGCGCGCCAGCTCATCGCGCGCATCGCTCACTTCCTTCTGCGTCGGCACAATCGTCGGTAACTTCTCCGCCTCCTGAAGAATGAGTCGCTGGTCTATCAACAAACGAAGCGCGCGATTGAGTTCCTGCGACGAGGGATTGTCCAGGACGGTACTGGGCTGCAACGCCAACTGCCAAAGTAGATCGGAATAGGTGATCAGATCGGTCCTGACTCCGGCGTTGACCGTGGCGACCATCTTGTCAACCACCTGCTGTCCAAAGCAGTGCGAGACCGGGCCGCTCGCCAGCAGCATGAACGTCGCAAGAATGAAGGCTCTCAATACCATTCCGGTTTCCTAGAACGTTTGCGTAATCCTGAAATGCAGGTTCCCACGATGCAAACGAAATATCGCAGGCGTACCGTCGAACAAAATTCCGCCAGGCCCTCTCTGCGGAATCAAAAACTCAGGAGGGTTCAGGAGAAAACCATAATCAACTGCAAGGGCGCCGCCAAACGGCGTCTGCAAACGAAAACCAAGACCGACAGTGTTGGTCCAATTGGCTCGCAAGTTTGCCGCGTTGATAGCGGCAATAAGGTCCCCTGGTGGAACCGGCGTAGGATCGTCTTTGCCAAACAGATCGCCGACCCGACGAAAAACGTTGCCACCGTCGTAAAAAGGAACTACCTGAACAGATCGCGTCAGCGGAATGCGCGCTTCGAAATTGACCACCGCGATAGCGTTACCGCCAACAGGCACGGTAAACGGATTGAGAAACACGACGTTGTTATCCGAATCGCGAAACTCACCCACCGGAATCACGACCTCACGTGGACCCGCTTCTTCGAAATTAAAGCCACGCAGCGTCGTCGAACCACCGGAGAAAAATCGTTCACTGATAGGCAGCGTCAGGTCGATTTCATCGATGCTTCCGTTGCCGTCGCGATCCTGTGGATTGAAAAGGTTCGCCAGTCCTAGAGTCATGTTGCCGGCGAACACGGTGTCTCTCAGGGCCTTCATTTTGTAGTAATGCCGGTAGGTAGCCTGGAACCGATTGAAGGAAATGTTTCCACCGAGCTGGCGCAACGCGACTGAATAATCGACGCTCAGAAACCCGCCGCGCGTCGCGTCCACCTGGTTGTAGCGGCAAATCTCGCCTGGGGCGCCCGGCGTTTGGTCGTCGTCATCGATACTTCTCGCCAACAACCCGCGCTCACATCGCTCACGCGTGTCTCTCACAAACGATGCGCCGATTTTGGCGAGCCGGACTTTCCGGTCGGGTTCGAGGATCGGTCTGACGACGAGACTCTCCAGATTGAAGAGCCGGACATCTTCATAACTCAAACGCCCAAATACGATCGTACGCGAGCGTCGATCCAGCACGCGCTGCGTTTCAACGGCAGCAGTGAAGCGATTGATCGTCGGTTCGTCTACCCCGACACCGAAGATGTTGATCGGGTTGCGATCTTCATCGAGCCGCTGCACGATACCCATCGTTCCGCGATCGATCGCCGATCGGAAGAACCGGGTGATGGTCGAATCGCGTTGATACTCAATCGAAGCTGCGAACGGTGCAAACTCTGTTTTGTTGTACCGGACGAAACGCGGATCGAGATATTCGAGACGGACCAGTTGCTGCCGGCGGCTGGCGCGGAGGCGCATCGCACCGTGACGCAGCTTGTTCATCAGATTTACGTTACTGATTTCAAACAGACCAAGCGCGCCGGCGTCAGTCGAGTAGCCACCACCGTAATCCATCACACGTGGCTTTTTCTCTTCAACGTCGATAATCACATCCCGGCGCTTAAAGCCTGATGCGTTTTCACCGGCAGCCTCAGTGCGAATGATCACCTGCCGGTAGGCGTCGGTGAGGTAGAGTTCGCGCTCGGCGTCGGAGATGCGATCGGCACGCAAGACGTCGCCTTCCGCAATCGGTATCGCTCTTCTGATGGCCCTGCGCTTCGTGCGTCTGGTGTTTAGGTCACCGGTCACACCATTGATGACGATTTGATTGATGAAGACTTTGTCCCCTTCGTCGGCGATCGAATAAACGAGGCGAACTTGTTCCTCATCGCCCTTCCTTGGCAACTCAACGACAGAAAAATCAATGCGTGCACTGATGTAACCTGCGCGAGAGTACAAACCTGCAACTCGATCCCCATCTGCACGCGCCTGAGATCGTGAGTAAGGAGCGCCGATGATCGTCCGCAACTCTCGACGAAGTCGTTCATCGGTATAGATCTTGTTTCCCTTGATCTCAACGCCGGCGATTCGTGTTAACGGTCCTTCATCAACCTGAAAAGTGATAATCAGATTCTGCCCATCAATCGTAACGCCTTGCAGCACTTGCGCGGACGCACGGCGATAACCGAGGTCGCGCATGAAGGCTTCGACGGTACGCCGGTCCTGCTCGAGCAAAGTTAAGCTCGTATACCCGCGACCGTAACCAAGAAAAGGAATCAGACCGATTGCGTTTGCCTTCTGACTCTTCAGGTCGGCTTCAATATCTTCAAACGCCAAATGGTTGGTTCCCGTGATGCGAATGTCGGTCAGACGAAAGCGCCTTCCCTGCTCCACCTGGTATTCGATCTTTATCGTATTGCCGGTTAGTGGAACCGGATTGAGGTTCTGGCAAGTCTCCTCGGTTCCGTTGGGTCCAAGATCCGGCGGCGGATTACTGACCGTGCAAGTTTGCGTAACTTCAGCAAAGAAGAAGCCATCCTCCTGCAACCGGTTGCGAATGCGGCGGGCGCCTTCAACTATCGCCGAGATGTCGACGTTTCCTTCACGCAACACCGGCAACAGTTCGCGTTGCGTTTTCTCGCTGATTTCGTAGTTCGTGATGGCAACACTGACTTTTGGACCGACGGAGCCTGTAAGAGTAATCCTGATCGTGTTCGCCTCAGCATTTCGTTCGACGCGCGGATCCTCCAGCACTGGCGAGAGAAAACCTTGCGCGATCAGAGCTTCACGTACACGATTCACATCGCTGGCGAGGGCTTCGCGCGTGAAGGGAATGTTTGGCTGCAAGCCGAGGGTATTGCGTACGGCCGTTGCGTCAAAGCCCGAGATACGAGTGTCAAACGCTTCAACTCTCGCTTGCTCGCCCGGCGTCACACGGTAAATGACGGTGACGCGAAGTCCGCGCGGGCCAAGCTGCTCAACCGGTTCGACGGTGGCGTTGAAGTAGCCGCGGTCGCGCAGATACACCTGGATCTCATCGGCGTTACGAAGAATCAGTTGTTTTGAAAGACGCGTGCCGGGCTGGACAAAGTTTAATCGCGCGCGCAGTTCGTCAACAGAGATCGGAGAACCGGTAACCGGCCCGAGTTCGATCCGAACGTCACCGATCTGGACCTGGCGCTGCACGACGAAACGAAGTTTGACCGGACCAACTGGACTCGGATTCTCTTCGATTACTTCCACTCGCGCATTGGCGACGCGACCCGAGTCGAATAACGACTGTAACGATTCGCGCACACGCACCGCAGAAAATTGTGTGTTCGGAGTAACCTTGAGTAAGGTCATGAACTCGGCCTGAGCGGCCGGAACATTCTCGGTTCCTTCAAAAACTAACTCGATTGAGGTGATTTGACGACCTTCATAGTCTTCGATTCTGGCGTCGTTGGCATGGGCCGACGCCACGAAAAAAAGAGCTATTAGCAAGGCAACACCAAAGCGCCACTTTGGAGAGAGAAAATGCGCAAAAGCGCTTGTGCCTTGTGTGCCTGGTTGCGGCTTCGGAAACAACGATCGCACCACTTGCTCAGAATCTCTTCCTAAAACGAATCTCAAAACTGAAATTGTTTGTACGGGCGCTCAGCTCTCGCGTGGAAGCCTGCTCGTACTGCGCAATGAACGAAAGCCGATCGGAAACGCGATACTCGAGCGCCAGAATCTGGTTCGGGTCGGAGGTAACGTTCGTCGAATACGTGACGGTCACCTCCTTGCTGATTCGTCTCCCAAGAGTTAGTCGAGCGGCAGGTGTTGAACCCGTAGTTCCACCGATCACCGGATTGATTTCAAAACGCGTCAGTCCGAAAAGCTTGCTCGTCGCTCGTTGCGCAGGCGCGTTAATGAGTGCGTCAGTCAACAAGCTCGTGGCCGCGCCGACTTCCGACTGTGCCAGCACTGACGAACTCGTATCGCCCGACGAAAGCTGTCCGGTCGTGATTAAAGAAACGACGTCCGCCTGCGGTAACGCCGGCTCAGAACGCACGACAGCCGAAGGTTGTGAAAGGGGGCCAGTCAGGCCAACGATCACACGGTAACCTCTGATTTGCGATTCGCCCTGAATGTTGAGGATCGGATCTGCGTTTCGACCTGGAGGCAGATCGAGCAGCGCCCGTGTGATCTCGTACCGATCGTTGCGGAAATTCAGCGTTCCACTGGTCGCTGTTATTCGTCCGGAAATAGTTGGGTCACTGACTGGTCCATCCAACTGTAAGTCGACTGAGCCGACCAGGTCCGCGAGATTGTTGCGCACCACGAGAGCATTTCTTCCTTCAACTCGCAGTGACGTGAACACCGCCGTGCGCGTGAGTTCAATCTCAGCGCCTTCCTCGATCGACTCACGTCGCGTGTTTATCAGGTCGGCGAGTTCGATATCTTCCGTATATTCCGTCCGGCGCAGATTCACCACGCCACCAATCAACTGCTCTCGCGAAGAACCCCTGATCTCAACGTCGGCATCGAGAGTCGAACGGAAGTCAGGCGGAAACGGAACGGTAACATCGTCGCCGTGAAGGTTGATCCGGAATGCAGAAACAGTGAAGCCGTCGAGCAGCGCGCCGCCGGTTGCGGAAACGCGTCCGCCGCCGAGGGTTCCATTGAGCGAGTCGATTTGGGCTTGATTCGAAGTAAATCGCAGCGCCGCTTTGAGATTTGAGACGGTCCAACGCTCGTTTCCAATCAACACCGAGACAGAAGCATTGTTCATCGAAGCCGTACCGAGCATACGTGGATCTTCGAAAGAGCCTCTGATATTGACCGCCATCTCCGCCGTGCCCGACGAGAAGAAATCCGGCGAGATGCCGTTGAGCACGCGCATGTTGAGATCGCCGTTGACGTTCAGATTTTGCGTGCCGCCGGCGCCTGTCGCCAGCGTGCCATCGAGCACGATGTTTGTTCCGGGTCCGGTAAATCTTGTGTTTTCGAAGCGAATTTCGTTTGGTTTGAAACTAACTACTAAAGGCGTAGTTGCGTTGAGCTGAACGTCTTCGACTCGGAAACTGAGTTCGGTGAAGTTTGCACTGCCTGACAACCCGGCGAGCGAGAACTCGTTATCTTCATCGAGCAGGTTTCCTGACGCCTCGATCCTGCCATTCGCACGTCCCGAAATCCTGACGGCGCTGCCAGGCACTGCGATCTGAAAGAGATTCGTTAGATCGGCATTGGTGAACGTGGTTTCAACCTTCGACTCCAATCGCTCGCTGGCAAGGTTGATATTTGCGGCGATCACTTGCGGAGATCCAAGTAAGCCACTGGTTAACTGTATGTTGAGTTGTTGATTCTGAGTTCGGCCAGTCAGGGCCAACGTTCCTGCGGGCTGGCCGTTGATGACGACGTCGCGTCCCTGACCGTCGAAAGTGATGTCGTAAGAGCGGTTCTCTTCAGAGAGGGTGCCGGAAGCACTGGCAGTGAAATCTACAATTCCAGTCACAGGTGGTAAGCCCCGCCTGTTTGCGAGAGCCGCCAGGCGCGCCAGTTGAATACCCTCTGCATTGCCTTGAAACTTGAATGTCTTCGTTTCTGCGTTGTAGTTGCCGCTCGCGATGATGTGTCCCGCGACCAGACGCACGTCCACCGTTTCAACGTTGATGTTTGGACCATTAAACGTCGCCCGAGCGGTCATGCCTTCGAGTGGCTCACCGCCCAGACGGCCTGGCCCAAAGCGAAGATCGGCGCTCCCCACCATCGCCTTGGGAACTCCGTCCACCTTAACTCGGCCCGAGAGATCTGATTGCGTGTCGGCCGTGAGCGCATTACTCGGCAACGGCACCACAGCCAGCAGGCTTCGCGCACTGAAGCGATCGAGCGTCGCATCGATCGAGATGTCGTTTTCACCACCTCGCGGATCGACCAGCGAGAAGCGAACGCCGCCGCCATCTCGCTCCACCAAACTGCCATCCGGAATTTTCAGCTCCGTCTCGTTCATCACTATCGAAGCTGACAACGAACCGAGTTCGTTTCCGTTGACGAGCAACGAACCGAGCGAGAACTTTCCATTCACGTTTGGCGAGTTCAGGTTACCGCGAATGTTTCCGAAAAATGCGAGCTGACCTGCCAGACCGATTCCGTACTCCTCCATGCGTGTCTCGATATCCGGAAGTAAGCCCGACGAGATGAGCACTGTCTGGAGTTCTGTGGCGTCGCTTGAGTTGAGATCCACTGTGAGATCTGAATCGTTCTCAAAAGAGAACCGGCCCGTCGCACTCAACTTGGTGGCCGGCGTTTGCAGGTTCACCTGCTGAATGTCAAACGTGCCCCGATCGGCTCGCATCGCCACTTCGCCATTGATCGGAATCCTGTCCGCCTCACCGGCTTCGGCGGTCAGACGAGTAGTTACGGTTCCTGAAGCGAGTTTGAAATCGGTGCCCGGGAACGTCAGGTCAACACGGCCAGTCGCGCGCCCGCCAAGGGGAACGGCGCTGCCCGCCAGTGCCGTGAGTGGTCCGGCAATATCCAGCTCGTTGAATTCAGCGTTGACCTGCGACGTGCCGCCGCGAGCGATCGCGACGCGTGCAGTTCCGCTCGCGCGACCCTTGAACACATCGGCAGTGAAGTTGTTGAACTGGATCTCACGATTGGTCGCTACCACGTTCGCACGCGCCTGGCCCATCTGCATCTGGCCCAACACGCCGCCACCGATGCTCAAATCGGCACTGGCGCGATAAGCGCCCGATGGTTCAACTAGAAACACCGGCTTCGTGAGTTTGACGTTCTCCGCTTGTCCATCCTTAAACTTGACCGTGCCCGCGTCGATGTCGGCAGTTGATCCCTCAATGCGTCTGTTGCGCACCGAGAGTCGCACGCCGGCGATGTTGAGCGCTCCGATCTCTGCGCCCGCGGCAGTCGTCGCTCCCACCTGCACGTCTTTGACCATGACGCTCGTCACTCCACCGCGGTCAACCACTTCGATGTTATTGGCCGTAACTCCCTTCACTTGCGCGCCCGAAGCCGAAATATCCCCGGCTTTCACATTGGCGACCGTCGCGGTTGTGACGTTGTTCTCGTTTCGTACTTGCAGATTCGAAGCGGTAATGCCGTTGACTTTAGCGCCGGAGGCTGTGAGCGCATTGGCGTTGAATTGACTCGACCGCGCGGTCAAAACCCCGTGGTTCATCTCGGCCTGCGCGTCACGAAGAATCAGGCCGGTCAGCGTAGTGCCGTAACTCTTTTCCGCGACCGCGCGCAGTTCACCGACCCAACGGAAATTGGTTCCCGTGCCCATCACTTTGCCGACGAGCTGCAAAGAGTCGATCTGAAAATCTCCGGCGTTAAGTAGATCGGCAACTGCCTTTCCGTTGATCTCGTAACTCCTGCCCTGGACCGAACCGTTGGCGTTGACGTTCAATCCCTGCAGACGCAAACCCTCGGCAGCAAGCTCGTCTGACTTAATCTCTCCGTCAATCTTGAACTGATCGCCTTCGCCCGTGATGTTTCCTGCAAAACTTCCCGAGCCATGCAGCTTCGCGCCAGGCTCCAGCGTCTCCGAAAGCTGTGTGAGATCGACGTTCGAGTTGACACTCATCTGGTAACGAAGCGCGCGCCAGTCGTCCATCACGCCTTGCATGCGCATATTCGCGACCGGAGACTTCACGGCGAGTTCCTGAATCTCGGCTCGCGTTTGATTCACGCGCCCGCGCGCATGAACGTCGATATCGTTGATGGCACGGCCGTCGTAAATAAAACTGGAACTCGACAGATTCAACGTGACCGTGTTCATCCAACTCTCTGCCGGAGCGCTCGGGTCGTCGGGCAGTATCGTCACTTGAAGATTTCGCGCTTCCCCGGAAATGTCGTGACGCGCATCGCCGTAGTGAATCACGCCGTTCTTGATATCGACGTTAGCGGTCGAGTACGCGAAGAGAATGCGCTTGTTTGGCTCGGGTGGTGGGATGTGAATGTTATGGAAGTTGGATCGTCCTTGTTCGTCGAAGGTAACCCACGCCTCAAAGCCTTCGATTTTGAGATCCTGAAGATTGATGTTGCGCTGAAGGTTGAGTGCGTAGAGATCTTCGATCCGGATTGTCGCTACGAGCTTATCGATCCTGCCGAGCTGAGCGCCGGTTTGTGCGTCGTAGAGTTCGACTCCTGCCATCTCCACTGTTTGCGGTGGAAAGGTCGCGTGAAAATCTCGAATCTCGGCGCGGATACCGTAGTTTGCAAACGTTTGTTTTATCTGGTTGGCGACGTATCGATCGACATATCCCAAACGAAACAGAAATAGGACCACTAAAATTAATGCGAGGGCGCCGACGCCCACGATCATCGTGGCCAGAATCGCGTGCCGGCGCGTGAAGTAACGCCAGCGCTTTCTGACACTAGGAGTCTTTTTCTGATTGGGATCTACACTCATAACCTTCAGCCGTCGCCGCGACTTCGGGGAACCTTAGATTTCTTGAGGGGAGAAACGAAAGAGTCGCAAAGAGGCACAAGCGTCAATTTCGATCAGTTGCGCGTCTTGGGCCGTCTTTGGCCCAACTGCTCAGATTCCTGCTGTTCTTTTAACGATGCAGGCTCCCCGAGCGGAACATTGCCAACAACCGCGAGCTCAAAACCTTCAAGCGCTGCTACTTTGGGGGGATGATTCGAAAGAAGTAGTATCCGACGTAAACCGAGATCGTGGAGAATCTGAGCTCCCACGCCATAATCTCTGTCGATTCCGTAACCGGTTTCCAAACTAGCGTCTCGTTTGCTGAGTCCACTCTCCTGCATGACGCTATAAGTACGCAATTGGTTTACCAGATCCAAACTGTGTTCGCGCTGACGGAGGTACAAAACCACCCCGCGGGCCTCCGCGGCAATCTTTTCAAGGGCCGTATGAAGCTGAAAACCCGTGTCGTCGATGAGCGAACCAAACATGTCGCAGGTGACGTTTTCAGTATGAACTCTAACCAAAATGGGATCGTCGGTCTTGACGTCGCCCATGACCATCGCCAGGTGCACGTCGCCGTTAATCACGTTCTCGTATGCAATCGCCCGGAATCGTCCGTAGACCGTCGGCAGATCAGTTTCGACTACACGCTTCACCAGCGTTTCTTTACTGATGCGATAGTGCACTAGTTCCGCGACGCTGATCATCTTCAGATCATGCTCCGCCGCGAACTTTTCGAGTTCCGGCATGCGCGACATCGTTCCGTCCTCGTTCATGATCTCGCAAATCACGCCCGCGGGATAAAGACCGGCGATGCGCGCGATGTCTACGCTTGCCTCAGTTTGTCCGGGACGAACCAGGACGCCGCCGTTTTTGGCGCGTAACGGAAAAATGTGACCCGGACGGGCCAGATCCTGTGGCCGCGACGAGGGATCGACTGCGACCTGAATCGTGGTGGCGCGATCGGCGGCTGAGATTCCTGTGGAGATGCCACGACGAGCGTCGATGGAAACGGTAAAAGCGGTGCCGAGATAAGACGTGTTATCGGCAACCTGTGTGGTCAGATGGAGCTCGTCACAACGTTCTTCGGTGAGTGGCAGACAGATCAAGCCGCGGGCATGCCGGGCCATGAAGTTGACTATCTCGGGAGTGACTTTTTCGGCAGCGCAGACCAGATCGCCCTCGTTCTCACGATCCTCATCGTCAACGATAATAATCATCCGGCCGTCGCGTATTTCCGCAACGGCTTCTTCAATGGTTGCGAAGCCCATGAAAAGGTCCTAAACCCAGCCCCTGGCGAGAATTAACAAAGCGCGGTTATGTTAACCGAAAGCGAGAGAATTAACCACAAAGACACAAAGACGCAAAGGGTCGTTTTCTGACCTTTGTGTCTTTGTGTCTTTGTGGTTAAAACTGCCTACTTGGCGAGCAGTCTTTCGACGTATTTGGCGATCACATCCGCCTCGAGATTGACCTTATCGCCGGGCTTTAGGTGCGAGAGGTTCGTCACTTCCCAGGTCTTCGGAATTATCGCCACTTCGAAATAGTCATCACCCAGCGCGGCAATCGTCAAACTGATCCCCTCCACCGCGACGGACCCTTTGAAAACCAGATAACGCCCAATTTCCTGTGGAAAACCGATCCTGACCGTCCACGACTCGCCATGATCTTCGACTCTGACAAACTCACCGCGAGCATCGACGTGCCCTTGCACCATGTGACCGCCGAGCCGGGTAGCGAGGGTCACCGCCCTTTCGAGATTGACGCGGGTCCCCGGTTTGAGGGCGCCGAGAGTCGAACGTTGCAGAGTTTCTCGTGAGACGTCAGCCGCAAAGGAATCCGGCAAGACATCCAGCGCCGTCAAACAAACGCCATTCACGGCGATCGAGTCGCCGTGATTCGTGCCTTCAGTCACGATGCCGGCCGCGATGACGATGCGAGCGTTCTCGCCACGCTCTTCGACGCTGCGGACCGTTCCGAGTTCTTCAATGATTCCTGTGAACATTCGTCACCGCGTAAACCAAAAAATGAGCGCGATGAGCACGCCGATCGCAAAGGGAGCGACGTTCATCCACGACATCCACTCCGCTTCACGTTTGAAAAACGATCGCGGTCTGAAGCGGCCTTTGCCTGCCCCTGCCACCTGCTTCCTGCCCCGGTTATTGACCGGCTTTCTTTGACCCATTCGCAATCCTTTCCATCATTTGCTTGAAGACTTCCTCGATCGACTTCCCTGTCGAATCGACAAGGATCGCATCGTCCGCGGCTTTCAACGGTGAGTCAGCGCGCGTTGAATCACGGCGATCACGTTCGATCATCTCTGCCAGAGTCTGAGCGAGGGTGGTCGCGCGACGGGCCGTCAATTGATCTTCATGGAAACGACGTAGCGCGCGTTCTTCCGGGCCGGCAGTCAGAAAAAACTTCACGTCCGCGTCCGGAAACACCACCGTTCCGATGTCTCGACCATTAAGAACTGCGCCCCGGCGCCCCATCGTTCGCTGACGTTCGACCATCGCACGTCTCACGCCCGGAATCGTCGAGACGATCGACGACATGGCAGTCACGCTCTCAGTTCGAATCTGTTCCGTAACGTCGCGACCTCCGATTGAGACTCTCAAAGAATCCGGATCGCCTTCGAGGTCGAGGTCGAGGCGATTGGCTAACGCCGTAACGGCGTCGCGATCGGTTGGATCGAGATGCGCCTCCATCACTGCCATCGCCACCGCGCGATACATCGAACCCGTGTCGATGTAAAGAAGGTTCAGCTCCCGCGCCAGCATTCGCGCCAGCGTGGTTTTTCCCGAGGCAGATGGACCGTCAATAGCGATGATCATGGAGATTTGGCTACACAAACGCCGCGAACACTTCGTTCGACAACAACGCGCCGGTTCGGGTTAGTCGAACCAGATCGCCGTCGAACTCAACCAGTCCCGCCTTGCAGAAACGCTCCAGGTCCTCGCGGTGCTCTTCGCGGAGATCGATTCCGAACGATTCGCGATAGCGCCGGAGATCGACGCCTTGCATCAGACGCATGCCGAGAAACAGTGCTTCGGCGCGGACGTCTGTGGTCGTTAGCTGTTGCTCATCGACGACTGGAGCAGCTCCGCTCTCAATCAACTCTACATATTTCAGGACGTCACGATGGTTCGACCAGCGGCGACTGTGTCCATCGTAAGAGTGCGCTGAACATCCGAAGCCGTAATAAGGGGCTGCCGTCCAGTACTTGGTGTTGTGCTGCGACTGAAAACCAGGACGGCACAAATTTGAGATCTCGTAATGTTCGTACCCTGCGGCCGTCGCGCGTTGGAGCATCCACTCATACATTACGCCCGCGAGATCATCGTCAGGAACCGGCTGAAGTCCACGGCGAATGTGTTCGGCCAAAGGCGTGCCCGAGTGGACCTCGAGCAAATAAAACGAAAGATGCTCAGGGCCGAGTTCGAGCGCCTGATCGATGTTCTGTTGCCAGCGATCGAGCGTTTGTCCGGGTAAGCCAGCAATCAAGTCGAAGCTTACATTCGTGAAACCGCAGCTTCGTAAATCGTCAAACGTGCGTAACGCGTCGGCAGAGCTATGAGAGCGACCGAGTTTCGCGAGTTCAGCATCGTCGAATGTTTGTGCGCCAAAGCTCGCACGGTTAACTCCCAAACGCCGAAACTCACGCAACCTCTCAGGCGTCGCACTGCCTGGGTTCATCTCGAGTGTGATCTCCGAAGTGTCATCAATCTCAAACTGATCGTGTAGCGCGTTCAGTATGCGTTCGAGTTGCGCGGGCGAGAGTAGCGATGGCGTGCCGCCACCAAAATAGATCGTATCGGCACGCAGCGCTGCATAAGCTGTACCTCTGATCTCTTGCGCCAAAGCGCAAACGTAACGCTCGGCTAGTTCGCCCTGATAAAGGCCTGTGGCGAAGTCGCAGTATGAACAACGCGAACTACAGAATGGAATATGAACGTAGAGACCTGCGGCAGTCATTAGTAGCGAGGAATCATAGCACGCGTGTGTATTATTTCATTTCCACGCGTATCGTTTTGCCCGCTTCCTTCCCTCTCAAATCAAGCACTTACGCCTTTTCCAGCTTGGCACGGAGGTTGAAAGATGGGGGTTGGCTACTCAAACAATCTCGAACAATGGGAGGCTAGACAGCATGGCAGATAACAGAATGAAAGACGACGATCTCAAGAGAGATATGGGAACTGCTGACCGCGAGGGACGTGAAGGCTACGGCCAGCAAACACCAGGTCGAAATCCACAACAGGGGGGCCAGCAGGGTGCTGGACAACAAGGTGGACAAAAAGGTGGAATGAACCGCGATCTCGAGGATGACGAAGAGGTTGGTGGTGGTTCTGCCGGTCAACGCGGTGGCCAGAACCGTGGCGGCCAAAATCGATAAAAGAGTTAACCACAAAGACACAAAGGCACTAAGTAGAATTATCCACTTTGTGTCTTTGTGTCTTCGTGGTTAAAAGTTTTCCCAGCCAAAGCTACTTAATTCTTCGCAGACTACCGTCGCCGCTAATTGTCCTGCTCGAGCTGCGCGCGACGCGTTCGGCTTCAGCAAACGCGCGCAGAAAATTCTCACCGAGTATCTTTCTGATATCGCGTTCGCTGTAACCACGCTTGAGCAGTTCGTAAGTTATGTTCGGCAACATCGAAACATCCTGCGCGCCTTCGGGCATGTCGTTCGCACCATCGAAGTCTGCGCCGATGCCGACATGATCGATGCCCGCAACCTTCACAATGTGATCGATGTGATCGATCAGCTTTGAGATCGGCAGTGGCGGCAAGGGATTCGCAGCTTCGAGTTTGTCGCTCTCTTCGGCACGCCGCTCCGGATCGTCCTTGTACTTCTCGTTGATAGCATCCTGCTGTGCTTTCAATCTCGCGTCGCGTTCGTCGCTCTGTGGCGTGACGGTCTTGGTGTCTACAAACACGCTATAGAAGTTGACGTGGACCACTCCACCGTTTTTCGCGATGCGTCGCAGCAGGTCGTCCGGAATATTTCTCGGCACATCACTGAGCGCACGTGCAGACGAATGCGACGCGATGATCGGCGCCTTCGAAATATCGAGCGCGTCGCTCATCGTTTTATCGGAAACGTGCGACACGTCGATCAGCATTCCGAGACGATTCATCTCACGCACCACTTCCTTGCCAAACTCGCTCAGACCGTTGTGTTTCTTCTCGCCACGGCCGGCGTCGGCCCAGTTGTTGGTGTTATTCCAGGTGAGCGTCATGTAGCGCACACCCAGGCGATAAAACTCGCGCAACGTCGGTAACGAGTCTTCGATCGCGTGTCCGCCTTCAATCCCCATCAACGCTGCGATTTTGCCTTGTCGCTTGGCTCGCCGAATGTCTGCGACGGAAGTCGCGAACATCAAGTCGTTCGGATGGCGCTCTACCGCACGATAAACGGAGTCGATCATGTCCAACGTGCGACGCGCGGAGCCGCCGTGCTCGACGTACCACGGTTTGATGTACAGAGAAAAGAATTCGCCCGTCAGACCGCCCTGTTTCATCCGCGCGATGTTGGTGCGGTAGGGCGTGGGCGGCGTGCCGCTGAGATCGTAATCGTCGTTCGTCATCGGCGTGGTGACGTCGTTGTGTGTGTCGATGACGATGGCGCGGCGGTGGATCTGGAGCGCGCGCTGCCAGAGACGCTCGTCACGAGTTTGAGCGACGCCGAGCGTCGGTATCGAAAACACCAGACACATAACAACTAACATTCGCAGTCTCATCCATTTACCTTCCATCATTTGTAGGGGTGGCCCTCCGTGGCCACCCGATTGTAGCTTGATCTTGTCCAGGTCGGGTGGCCACGGAGTGCCACCCCTACAACCGGTGTGGCGCGCCACGTTGTCACGTAAGTGTTTGCGCATTATCATCAACCGTCATGTCGATTCTGATTGCCGAAGATAACATGGCCCAGCGCCATTACCTCCGCGAAATCCTCGAGAAGGAGTTTCCTACGCACCTTCCCGTCTTCGAGGCGAGCGACGGCGAAGAAACGGTAAAGATCGCGCTCAACGAAAAACCGGACGTCTGTATCCTCGACATTCAGATGCCGAAGCTTTCCGGCGTGAAGGCCGCGCGAGCCATTTGGCGCGACTTCCCGACCGCGCGGATTATCTTCTGGACGCAGTTTCCGCATGAGATCTACATCAACGAAATTCGCAAGATCGTAAAGTCAGTCGACCCACCACCGGCCTACGGTTTCATTCACAAAAACAATCCCGAGTCGCGCTTTCTTCGCTTCGTCGCGGCGGTGCTCGAAGACGGCGCCGACATGATCGATCCGGCGTTCAAGGATTCGTTCAAGCGGCCGTTGTTGACGGAGTTTGAAGCTGAAGCGCTTTACTATCTTGCACTCGGACTTTCAAACTGGGCCATCGCACGCAAGTGTTCGTTGAGTTTACGCGGAGTTGAAAGCCGACTGGCCACGCTCTATGAAAAGCTGTTTGTGTCAGTCGCCGAAGGCACCGATCAGGAGGCCTACGAAAAGCTCGCATACAACATCCGCACGCGTGCTTTCTTCGAAGCGCTGCGCCGCGGGCTGCTGAACAGTGACGAACTCGAAAAAGCCTCAAACGACCTTGAAGCCTGGCTACAGAAAGACCAGAAACGTTTTAACGAAGAACAGAAACGAGAACTTGCGTCTTCGAAGAAGAAATAAATATTTTCCATTTGATATTTGTCGTTTTTCATTTGAACCCGATGTCGAGCGAAAATGACAAATGACAAATGGAAAATTAGATCAAATGACAAATGGAAAATGGCTTTTGTTGGTCGTTCTCTCCGTTGGGTTAGGTTTGACCCTATTGCCGACAGTAACGCATGACTCGTCGGCTCAAACGGGAGAAACACAACCACAGGCCTCTCCGTCGCCCTCACCTTCGCCGTCGCCATCTCCATCGCCGACTCCGATCACCGGTCTCCACCAATGGGGCGCCGTTACGCTGTTTCACGGTCTTCCTTCAGATCGCGTGCGGGCAATTGCTCAAACGTCTGACGGTGCGATGTGGTTTGGTACCGAAACCGGACTCGCAAGATTCGACGGTCGCCGCACGCAAACGATCAACGATCCCGTCTTACCGGCCGGGCGCATCCTGGCGCTACAAACTGACAAAGACGGTGCACTGTGGATCGGCACAGAAGCCGGCGCGGCCCGTTACAACGCCGGAGAGTTCCTCCCGGTGAAAGAGACTTCGGAGCAAGCAGTCTCCGCAATCACTACCGACGGCACCGGTCTGATGTTCATGGCCACCGAGCAGGGCCGTGTTTACGAAAGCCGCGCGCGCGTCGTCACTGAAGTCGTGAGTCGAGGCATCGCGGATAGTGAAACCGTCACCACCAAACGAACCGTCATCGACACTCGTGCACTGCTCAACCAACCGCTCCAAAGCGCCGAACGCGACCAAACTAGTCCGCTCACGATCACCAGCATCAACTACGCCAACAATCGTCTGCTGATCGGAACGCTCAGCCGCGGCGTGCTCGAGATCGCGAACGGCGCCGCCAGGGAAAGCCAGTTAAGACCGCAGGTCTACTTCATCAATGCACTCGAGCGCGACCAGGACGGCAGCCTTTGGGTGGGCGCCCGCGCGCGGAAAGAGGAACCCGGCGCACTTACAGGCTCCGAACCGTCGAGCCTCAAACGTCATGAGGCCCCGTCTGGTCCCGTCATGGCGCTAAAGCAGATCGACAACGAGATGTGGGTTGGCACTGACGGTCGTGGCGTCTTTCGCATTTCGAAAGCGAAGGTTCAACGCTTCACGTTTGACGGAACCGCCGGTGGATTGCGTTCGGATCACATGTACGCAATCTTCGCGGATCGCGAGGGTGTGATCTGGTTCGGCACCGATCGCGGCGTTTGTCGCTACGATCCACACGCGCCACGGGTCGAATCCGTAGGCGACAACAGCGACACAAACTTCATTCGCTCGCTCTTCCAGTCAAGCAACGGCAGGACTATCGCCGGCACCAATCGCGGACTCTTCGTCTATGACGACGAGACCTCCACCTGGAACGCGGTTCCCGGGCTCGGCCGCAATGCGATTTACGCGATCGGCGAGGACAAGTCGCAACGACTACTCGTCGCTGCCGGCAGTGGTTTTTACATCGGACCGAGGCAAGGAGCGCGGTTGGAGGAACAGGTCTTCACGCGGTTTGAGACAGGGCCTGGCGGCGCAGACGCAGCCGGTAGCGTCCGCGCGATCGCGCACTTTCGTGACGCCACTTACTTCGCGATCTTTGGTCGTGGTGTCGATCGCATCGAAGGTGGCCGCAGTAGTCTGACCTGGACCAACGCGCCCGCCAGTGCACGCGAGGTTCTTAGTCTGATCACCGACGGCGAAAGCCGGCTGCTAATCGGCACCGCGCGGGACGGCGTCTTCTCGTCGGACGGAAAAACAATCGTTGAGGAGCCCGCCTATGCGAAGCTCAAAGGGCAGGCGGTGAGATCGATAGCGCGGACGCCGGACGGTTCACTCTGGTTTGCGACGGCGGGCGGAGTGTTTCTCTGTCGCAAGGATGCCGAGTGCAATTTGAGTTTGCCGAATTTTGACGCGCGTTATCTCCTGACGATTCAGTCAGAGAAAACGAATGAGCTTTGGTGCGGCACGCGTGGGAATGGTCTCTTGCGCATTCTGCTGGATCCGGTCGTAGGGCCAGTCGTTTCTGAACTCGATTCTGAACAGGGACTGCCGTCGCAGAACGTCTTCGCGGTGTGGCCACAGCGCAAGGCGGATGGCAGCGAGCAGCTTTTGATCGGCACGAATCGCGGTGTGGCTCGTTACGAGCCCGGGACGCTGGAACCGTCGTTGGCGGCCACGCGCATCCTGAGCAAGCGCGTCCATGCGCCCGCGGAGTTACAGGCAGGGCTAAACCTCGAGTACCCGCAAAACAGTTTGCTGCTCGACGTGACGGCGATCAGCAGTCGCACATTTCCCGAGCAGTTTCAATACGCCTTCACGCTCATCGACAGCAGCGGGCAAACAATCAAAGACAAACTATCGCGCGAATCGCAGTTCACGATGGAAGGCTTGAAACCCGGGAAATACACGGTCACCGCACGGGCATTCACGAAAGATCTCACCGCTTCGGCGCCTCTGAGCTTCTCATTCACTGTTGCCAAAGCGCCTTTTCCATGGACTTCGACCGCGCTGGCGATTCTGTTGGCGCTCGCGTTGCTGGCTTTGTTGTGGGCGATACTTGAGCGCCGCAGAATCGTGGCCACGAGCGCCGCGCTTTTTGACGCTAATCGCGAACTCGCCGACGCGCGTCTCAATCTCGCCAACGAAGCCGAGCGTGAACGGCGCAGAATCTCTCGCGACCTGCACGACCAAACCCTCGCCGATCTTCGTCATCTCGCGTTGCTGACCGATCAGATCAAAGTTAACGGCGAGTCAGCCAGTAACCAGAATCCGACACATTCGCTGCGCAAAGAGATCGAAGTGATCTCGCAGGAAGTCAGACGCATTTGCGAGGATCTCAGTCCTTCGGTGCTGCAAAACGTCGGTTTCGCGGCCGCACTGGAGTTTGCATTGTCACACGCCGTGCAGGACGCTCCGGCCGAGAAACGATTTGTTTACGAGTTTCACTGCGACGACGCGATCGAAGAACGAGGCGAACTGGCGCCCAGCGTGCAGATGCAGATCTATCGCATCGTGCAGGAGGCCGTGAACAATATCTGGCGTCACGCCGAGGCAACCGAGGTGAAAATGTTCGTCACGATTTCCGACGCAGGCGACTTCTCGTTGAAGATTGAGGACAACGGCCGCCCGTTCAAGTCGCAACACACCAACTCTGAAGGCCGCGGACTCGCCAACATGCGCGCGCGTGCGGGACTGATCGACGCTCGCATCTCCTGGGAACCACGTGAAGAAGGTGGAACTGTCTTTACTTTGACGAGGGCGGCAACCGCAAATGCACGAACTGCTTAGTCTCGCACCGGAAGTCGCGAGCGCGATTAACGAGCGCCGTGCCGTCGTGGCGCTTGAATCAACGGTCATCGCCCACGGCCTGCCGCGTCCCCAAAACCTGCAAACAGCGAATCGTTTGCAGGAAGTAGTTCGTGAAGGCGGTGCAACGCCGGCGACGATCGCCATCATCGACGGCAAGTTAACTGCCGGACTCGCTGACGATCAGATTGCTCTACTCGCCAACGCCGCAAACATCAAGAAAGTCAGCACGCGAGACATTCCACTCGCAGTCGCTCAGGGTTGGACCGGCGCCACCACCGTCGCTTCAACGATCTGGATCGCGCATCGCGCCGGAATCAAAGTTTTTGCTACCGGCGGTATCGGTGGTGTTCATCGCGGCACGCTGCCTGACGTTTCAGCAGATCTTCCCGAACTGGCTCGCACTCCGATCATCGTCGTTTGCTCCGGCGCCAAGATCGTTCTTGACTTACCGGCGACGCGCGAGTGGCTGGAGACACATGCGGTGACGGTCGTCGGTTATCAATGTGACGAACTGCCTGCCTTCTATTCACGGAAGAGCGGCCTTCCAATCGATGCGCGCGCGGAAACGCCCGCGGATGTCGCTAGGATCTTTCGTACGCAAAGAAGTCTCGGAATCGAATCAGCACTGCTCGTAGTGGCGCCTGTGCCGGCGGAGTCTGAAGTGCCGGCGGAGGAGTTACAGATCGTTCTGCGCACCGCTTTGGAAGACGCCGAGTGGAAAGGGATCGCCGGACCTGCCCTCACGCCGTTTCTGTTGAGCCAGATGGCTGAGCGAAGCGGCGGCGCGACGTTACGAGCAAATATCGCCTTGCTCGAGCACAACGCACGCGTTGCAGCCGCGATTGCTACCGAAGTGCTTTAGTTGCTACTCTTTGATCACCCCAATAATTCAAGACTGTTCAGGAGGATCCCATGGCAGACGAGAACAAATGTAAAAACCCTAGTTGTACCTGTCCACCGCAACCGGGCGGCAAGTATTGCAGCGCCTCATGTGAAGGCGCAGGCGACACGATCGAGCTCGATTGTGACTGCGGTCACGAGGAATGCGGCGGTAATTTCTAGGCAATAATCGCCACGGACTAAACGGACAACACGATGCCGATCAGTGTTAACTGTTTATTCCGTGGCTTGTTCGCTTAAGCCAACGAATTGAGCCGCCAGCTTTGGTCCAGTCCCCTCGTCCTCATGCTTGAAAAACACATACGTAGTCTTCCAATCCTGCGCTCGCATCTTTTTCAGCCACTCAACCAGATCCGGCTCTGAATAGTTCACACGTCTGAGACGCATGTAACCCCAGTCGGCAGTCTTGTCGATGTGATGCGCGGGCATGTCGTCCGTGTCCGAAACAACCAGCGCGCGATTCTGGCTGCGCAGCAACGCGAGCACGTCGTCGTCGAACCACGTCGGATGGCGGAATTCAAAGGCTGCGGGCGTAGCGGCCGGGAGATCTTTGAGAAACGTCTCGAGGCGTTCGAGATCCTTCTTCATGTTTGGAGGAAGTTGAAAGAGCACGACACCTAAACGATCTTCGAGCGCGGAGACTGTCTCGAGCATGAATTTAGTCTCAGCCGCGGCTTCTTTGAGACGTTTGAAGTGGGTGATTCTTTGTGAGGCTTTGACAGAGAAACGAAAGTCGTCAGACACCTGTGCGCGCCAGCTTTCGACCATGCTGGGCTGCGGGAGGCGATAGAAAGTGTTGTTCAGCTCGACTGCGTGCAGACGTGAGGCGTAGTAAGGAAGCATCTCCTTCGCCGGGAGTTTCTCCGGGTAGAAGCTTCCTTTCCATTCTTTGTAGCTGTAACCGCTGGTGCCGACGTAGAGCATTGTTCGTTTCCGCTGAAACCATCCACAGATTACACAGATTGATCTGCGTAATCTGTGGATGGTTTAAGGAGCTACCTTGATCAAAATATTCGTCTTCGCATCTTCCGCCGCGATCGTCGTCGTCGTCTTATCGTTCTTCAGCACCACACTCGTGGACGTCAGTCGCATCGTCTTGTGCGGTTTCATCTCTTTTTGATACCACTCTTCCACCGCAGCGAACGAATCTGACGTTTCGAGATGCAGCGTTCGCCCGCCCTCACCGGTCATTTCAACGACCGTCCTCGCACCCGGATACATCAGGTTCCTTGTCGCTTCCCGTTTGTGTCGCAACCCGAGCACCGCTGCCACACAGATGACCGTTATCACGCCGAGAACAAGAGCTCCGATCAATATCCCTCGGCGGCTTCCCCTGGTTGACTCTGCAACTGGTTGCGGTAGTCGCCCGCCCTCCGGCCCTGTCGTCCTCGGCTCGAAACGCTGAGTCGCTACGTCCGGTTGGTTAAGGATCGCAGTCGCCTGCTCCGACAGCGGCTGCGCCGACGCCGGATCGATCACCGAGCCACATTGCCGGCAAAAATTCGTACCCTCAGCACAGTCCGCGCCACATTTTTGACATCTGATTACGTTCATCTCAGCCTCGTAAACACTTTTGCAGCCAACCTGTTGTCGCGTCAAGCAATTCTGTGGTACACAGGCACGCAAAGCAAGGCGGCAAAACCAGTCTAAAAACTACTGTGAGGTTCCGTGTCGACTGTTACTTCGAACATCGAATCAGTACTTCAGGAAGAACGAGTTTTCCCCCCACCAGAGTCGTTTTCGGAAAAGGCACACATAAAGTCGCTCGACGAGCTCGAGAAACTGCGCGCCGAGGCGTCAGCAGAGCCGGAGTCGTTCTGGGCGCGCATGGCTGAAGAACTTCACTGGTTCAAGAAATGGGACACGGTGCTGAAATGGGACCCGCCTCATGCCGAGTGGTTTGGCGGCGGCAGGATAAACATCTCGTACAACTGTTTAGATCGTCACCTGGCTACGTGGAGACGCAACAAGGCCGCGCTCATCTGGGAAGGCGAGCCGGGCGAAACCCGAACGTTTACATACCAACAACTGCACACCGAGGTTTGCAAGTTTGCGAACGTTCTCAAGCACGCAAACATTCAACGTGGCGATCGCGTCGCTCTGTACATGCCGTTGATTCCCGAGTTGGCGATCGCCATGCTTGCCTGCGCGCGCATCGGCGCTACTCATTCAGTGGTATTTGGCGGATTCTCCAGCTCCGCCTTGATCGATCGCATCAACGATGCGGAGTGCAAACTGGTCGTCACCGCTGATGGCGGCTGGCGCCGCGGCGGCGAAGTAAAACTGAAGTCCGCTGTCGACGAGGCACTGAAATCTACGCCGTCCGTGAATGCCTGCATCGTCGTGCGTCGCACGGGATCGCACCAGCATATGGAACCCGGCCGTGATTTTTGGTGGCACGAGTTGATGGAGACTGTCGAGACGACGTGTGCTGCGGAAGAGTTGGACAGCGAGCACCCGCTTTACATTCTTTACACTTCCGGAACGACCGGTAAACCCAAAGGCATTTTGCACACGACCGCAGGTTATCTGCTGCAAACCCATCTCACCACGAAGTGGATCTTCGATATCAAAGATGAAGATATTTACTGGTGCACAGCGGACATCGGTTGGGTGACGGGACACAGTTACGTGGTCTATGGCCCACTATCGAACGGCGCCACCGTCTTGATGTACGAAGGCGCGCCGAACTTCCCTGAACCCGATCGCTTCTGGAGCCTGATCGAACGTCATCGAGTGAATATCTTCTACACTGCGCCGACTGCGATTCGCGCATTCATCAAGTGGGGCGAGCAGTGGCCGATGAAACACGATCTGTCGAGCTTACGGCTGCTTGGCACTGTCGGCGAACCGATCAATCCAGAGGCCTGGATGTGGTATCGCGAGATTATCGGGAAGGGTCGTTGTCCGATTGTGGACACGTGGTGGCAAACCGAGACCGGCGCCATCATGATCACTCCGATTCCGGGAGCCACGGCGACGAAACCGGGCTCTGCCACGCAGCCTTTTCCGGGTATCGAAGCCGATGTAATGACTCGCGAAGGCAAGCCGGTTGGAGCCAACGAGGGCGGCTACCTCGTGATCAAACGGCCCTGGCCTTCGATGCTCCGGACGATCTGGGGCGACGACGAACGCTACCGGCAGCAGTATTGGTCGCAAATTGAAGGGATATATTTTGCGGGCGACGGCGCGCGGAGAGACTCCGAGAACTATTTCTGGATAATGGGCCGGATCGACGATGTTATTAATGTGAGCGGCCATAGACTGGGAACTGCAGAGATCGAGAGCGCACTGGTATCGCATGGTGCGGTCGCAGAGGCCGCCGTGGTGGCGCGTCCGGATGAGTTGAAAGGATCGTCGATTGTGGCCTTTGTCACACTTGAGGGTTCGCACAGTCCGTCAGACCCATTGAATCAGGAGTTGAAAGGGCACGTGGTGAAGGAGATTGGCGCGCTCGCCCGGCCCGATGAAATCAGATTTACCGACGCTTTGCCGAAAACGCGCTCGGGCAAGATCATGCGCCGGCTCCTGCGCGAGATTGCCACCAGCGGATCGGTCGCAGGGGATGTCACGACGCTGGAAGACTTTTCGGTGTTGGAGAAGTTGAGAGCGGAAGAGGAGTGATCTTTGGTCTTTGGGTCTTTGGGTCCAAAAGAAGTCCAATGATCCATGACCCAATCCCAAGACCCAAGACCCAAGACCTAAGACCTAAGGCCGAAAGAACAGGAGGCTTTAACATGCCCCGCCAAATCGAAGCCGACAATCGTTCAGGACCACGTTACCTTGCCAGTCTCGAGGTGAAAGCTGAATGGGATGAACCAAGTGGCACTCATATAGTTGCCGAAGGAACTACCGAGAACGTCGGTCCCGAAGGTACGCTTGTACACTTGCCGCGCCAGTTGCCCGCAGTAGGCAGTCGCGTGCGTCTCGAAGTGCTGGGTGAGACAGGAGAGAAACTCCAGGTCATCGCCGAGGTACTTCGCATTGAGCGTCATCCGGGCCATCCGCTCGCTGCGCTCCAGCTCTTAGGTGAAACAGACGAGTGGAAAGGTCTGGTGTGGGAGCCGGCCGCACCGCGGGTTCCACCACCGCCTCCGCCGGAAGCCGACGGTGAGGAGGAAACCGAAACAGACGAAGATATAGCTCACTGAGGAACAGTGCACATGTCTAGCTCAAACGGCCATCGTTCGCCCGCTCACGACCGCAGAAGGTATCCGCGTTACTACGTCAATTCGCGAATAACACTGGCCATCGAAGACGAGAGCCTCAAGGAATCCATTGGTATCGGCGAGCCACAGGACATCAGCCTCGGCGGCGTGCGCGTGACGAACCTTCCCGCGTGTCCGAACGTAAAAGTGGGAGATCAACTCGGACTGCTCCTGCTCGATGGCGAGGACGCGCTCTCGTTGACCGGAGAAGTCGTGCATCATTCGACCGCCGATACTTTCGGTGTCGAGTTTCGTCAAATGAGCCTTCAGGAACAGCGAGCGGTGGGTGAAGTAATCGAACGGCTGTACGCCCGAATCTGAAAGACTTGGTGCGATTGAAATCAGTTGTTATTCTTTGCGCAAGCCCCGTAGTTGCACAGAGAAAAAACGAGTGAACAAACAGACGACCAGAGAAGTCCCTTCACCGAGAGTAACAGTTGAAGCGCACGGACCTCCGACCCGTGTAGTTCTTCGCATCATTATTGTCCTGCTAACGGTGGTCGCCGTCCTGTGGACAATTTCCAAGATAACCGGAATTATCTTACTGCTTGTCCTGTCGATCTTTTTCGCGTATCTCGTTTCTCCTCTGGTTGAATTCTTACGTCAGCCTCGAACCATTCTCAATCGAGCGATTGCAATACCAAAGGTCGTGGCGATCGCGCTTGCTTACCTGATTATCCTCGCAGGCATTACGCTGGCGATCTTTGTGATCGTGCCGACTCTCGGCAATCAGTTTCCAGTATTTGCATCTCAGGCCAAGGCAAATTGGAATTCTCTCAGCGACAAAGCCCAACAGTTTATTGAGTACTCGCGGTCGCGTCGGATGCCCGGTCCGGTTGCTGACGCTTTTAATCGCGCCGTGCCCGAAGCTCGCGACCGAGTGGTGCACACAGTCACGGACTTCTTCAGCTCTTCTCTCGGTTACATCATCTACCTGCCGTGGTTGATTCTGATTCCCATTCTCGCCTTCTTCTTGTTGAAGGATGCGGAGAGTTTCCGGCGTTCAGCGCTACTCATGCTTCCGCGTGGTCGTTGGCGTTGGCGTGGTGACGAGTTTTTCCAGGACATCAACAGCACGCTCGCTGCTTACATCCGCGCACAGTTAACTGCATGTTTGTTGATCGGAATAATTTGTTCGATTGGTTTCACTTTACTCGGATTGCCCGGTGGCCTGGTGATGGGTTTTATCGCAGGAGTCTTCGAGTTTGTGCCGCTCGTTGGACCACTGACTGTCGCGTTCCTGGCTGCCTTACTCGCCATGTTCAATGCGGGTCCGTTCAACGCTTTCCTGGTGCTGTTGTTTCTGGGAGTGCTGCGCATCATTCACGACTACGCGGTCTATCCGAAACTGATCGGACAGGGAATTCACCTGCATCCGCTAGCCGTAATCTTTGCGATCCTGGCCGGTGAAAAGTTGGCCGGAGTAACGGGTATTTTCCTGGCGATCCCGGTGGTGGCGATCCTCACGGTCAGTTACCGCCACTGGATGGAGCATCGCGGTAGTGAAGGATTTGCTGATCTGCTGGAGCCGGCGACACCTCCTGTGGAGGTGACGGTAGAGGGGCAGGTGGTGGAAGAAACCGCTGACGAACTGCACGCCGAAACCACCCCGGAGCAAATGTCTCGCGTTCGTCCGGATCTCAACACCGGCGAACTAACAATGCCGGCAGAAGAGTAGTTTTTAACCACAAAGACACGA
>JBIOVO010000280.1:0-9446 GCA_044867735.1 Pyrinomonadaceae bacterium
CTTTGCGCCTTTGCGCGAGTAGTCTTTTATTGATAACTCTCATCTTCGGTTCTTTTGTTAGCGCCTTCCCACAAAAAACCGACTCCCACACCACCCGCAAAATCCCCTCCATGTCCGCCTCCGCCAAAGCCCTGCTCGAAGAAGCCTCTGGCATCGTCTGCACCCAGGCCAAGCTCGATCCGAAAAGCAGTTTTGCGATTGACGACATGCAAGCGCGTCCATCACTTCCGGTTTCGAGCCCGGAAGCACGCGCCGGCGCCGAACGCGCCCAACGACTTCTCCCGATCGCCAAAGACCTCGTCATCAAAGCGCTGCGCGAACTCTCGATTGATTACGGCTTACAAAAGTCTCCGAAGTTCAACTCTCGTATTCAGCAAGCCGTGCGTCGGGTCAACGCCGTCAAGCGCGTTAAGCCCGACATGGAATCGCGCGACAACGCTTCAGTCTTCCTGAGCCGCCCGCACGTGATCACCTTCGGCACGATCTTTCTCGCCGGTTTGCGTTCGGACGAAGCGATGATCAGCGTCTTGTCGCATGAACTGATGCACATCGCTGACGGCGATAACGACAGTTTGCGTCCACTCGTCTCCGCCGTCGGAAACAAGGCCTCCGATCTAACCGGACTCGACATTCACGGGCAGCGTGGCGAAGAGATCACCTGCGACCTGGTCGGAGCGATGGCCGTTCGTGCTTACATCGCCGACACTCCTGGTTACGAGTCGATTGCACGCCGGATCGCGCGTTCGATTCAGCACAATTGCGTTGAGCTCGACGAAGGTGACGAAGATCACCTTTCACCGCGAAATACCATTCGGGCGCTCTTAGCATTGCACCCGGTTCTGGTCAAAGAGTTGATTAACGATCGCGAAGAACGACGGTAATCAATCTGCGTAATCTGTGGACGGCGTTGACAAGCTGCTTTTTGGCTTCCTATCATCCCAGCGCATGGATACGGACCATTACCTGTCATTCCGTAAGAGCAGAAGAACTACGTCCTCCGCACTAACAATTCTCGTTACCCTTGCTCTCGCTGCAAGCTGCAAATCTGTCGTTGACCGTCAGGCCGACGTCAAACCGCGAGTTTTGCGCGACGTACCGGCGCGAAACCTCGCTTACCGGCTCTCGCCGGACGTTTCGCCGCCGTCAACCACCTTCGAGGACCCTTTGGAGAAGAATGCCGCGATTGCCAACGACTTTGCGGCCAAACGTGAAAACGATGCATTGATACGGACGGTCGCGTCTCCCGATGGTCGGCGAGTGCTGGCGCTTTATGGAACTGCGGACGATTCGGGTTCGGAGTTTCGAATCGATCTCTATAATTCCGATGGGCAGTTTCTGCGCAATCTGATACCGCCGGACATCTCGTGCGTTTTTCCGGAAACCGTTACCTGGTCGCCGGATGGAAACTACATCAACTTCATAGCCCACAAGCGCGTCGCTCCGAGTCCGACGCCGACTCCTCCCCCTGACCGCGACCCGGAACCAATCCCTTCGCCTGTGGTGTCGCCGTCGATCGGTCGGGCGTTTCCACCGGTTGCGAGTTTCAGCACGGAGCAGATCTACATCTGTAACCGCGACGGCGAGGACCTGAAGCCACTCACTTCGCGCGACGGGCTGATCTATTTCTATTTTGTTTGGGCTCCCGATGGCAGCGCGATGGCTGCGCTCGCCTGCAAGGAGGACGAATGGAACGCTCGTGAGCGGCAGTTTAAGTTACCGGCGGGCCGCCCGCGATTGATTTCGCCAGACGGTAGCGAACGTCTGCTCGATGACGGGCTCACCGAAGCGCTTCCCGTTTGGTCTCCCGACGGTTCGAAGATCGCTACCGCGTTCGACACCGACATCGCGATTTACGATGCGGGTGGAAAGACACCGACCCAGGGGCGCTTGCCGCTCGGTGACCAGTTGATCGCAGCGTCAGTCGCGTACGAACAGAAGACCGGAACAAAGAAACCAAACGGCAACTCAAACGCGGCGAATCCTTCGCCTTCTCCCGCCGCGTCGTCATCTCAGGGAGTGCCTGCGTCATTCAATCCAATCGTTAGGTTGGAGTGGCGCGCACCCGAGACTCTCTATTTTCAAACCGCGTTCGTGAGGCTGATGCCGAACGAGACCATCAATACTTTCCAGCGTTGGCACGTACTCAACTTAAGCGCCCAGGCTGCCATCCTTAAGTAATCAAGTTTTGAAATGTTTTTGTGATTTGCCTCATTCATCGGTGAAGCCGTTAAGTTTTACATGAATCGCGCTTGACATTTCACCGGTTAGTATTAGAGTCGTGCGAAAAGTAAGTGTGGTAGTAAAGTAGCACCGCCGCTGCAAGCTCGTCGCCCGATCCCATCGAAGGAGCTTGGAACAATGAGAACCTCAGAAAACATAACCCCCGCAGATGATCGTGTTTCTGTAGAAACTACTGACGCCCCGCGTAAGCCCAGAGTTCCCGCCGATCCAGTCGAGTGGACCATCATGATTTTCATGGTCGGCGACAATAATCTCAGCGAGAAATGTGAGGCTGATCTCCGTGAGATTAAGAAAGCCGGGTCGAGTCGGGACGTCACGGTAATTGTCCAAACCGATCTCAGTGAAGGAGGAGGCCCAACGAAGCGCTACCTCATCACGCCCGATCGTTCGTTAGAAGAAGACGTAGATGCCCAGTGGCCCGAGACGCGTCCCGAAGTTTTGAGAGACTTTCTACATTGGACTCTTAAGTATCACCCTGCCGAGCGCTACATGTTGTTGCTGTGGGGCCACGGCCGCGCGCTCGATTCGTTTGGGGTTCCAACTGAGCTGCCCGCGCACGATGTTGATCCGCGCGTGCGCGATGCTGCGAAGCGCAAGCGCGATGAACGCCTCTCAAGGCGGGCAAAGTACAGTAACGGATCTCAGGCGGGAAAACCGTTTTTCATTATTTGTCCCGACGATCAAGCCGGCCCCGTCAACCATCGCAAGGAGGGCCACGCCATTTCGAACATGGAACTGAAGAGCATTCTCCAGTCGGTGTCCCACAAGATCGAAGGCGGCAAGATCCACGTCCTGGGCATGGTTGCTTGTTTAATGGGAATGTTTGAGATGTGTTATGAGTTGCGCGACGGAGTGCATTACATGATCGCATCAGAAAGCCTGATTCCCGACACCAGCCTTCCGTTCGATAAGGTTATTCCTTTTCTGATCGAGAACCCCAAGATTGAGCCGGCAGACGTGTGCCGTACGATCGTACGCGAGTTCCAGACATTCTACGTGAAGGAGGACGACGACGAATTGCCGGTGCAGCTCTCCGCGTTCGACCTCACGAAAGCCGAGGAGTTACGGACGAAAATCGATGATCTCGCCCAGCTTCTAAAGACAAAGATCGAGGCCGGGGATAAGGAGACCTTGAACGCCGTGCTTGGATCTCATTTTCAAACTCAACGTTACGACGAAGATCAGTTCTTTGACTTGTATGACTTCTGTTTCATGCTGAAAGAGAACTGCACGAACGCTGAAATACACAACTTGTGCGAACGCATTATGAAATTCATCGGCTGCAAGGAACATCCTAACTTTGTCATCGCCTCGGAGTTTCATGGCGACGCGATGCAGTTCTCGTATGGACTAGCGATTTATTTCCCATGGGTGAGCGTTAACGGAGTCAGATATCTCACTCTTGAATTTGCTCACCCAGTGTCGAACAACCAGCGTTCGACATGGCTCGATTTCCTGAACACGTATGTCGACAAGATAAGTAAAGTTGAACGCAGCGCGCGTGACGGAGGCGAGCAGGAGAGCGTGGCCGCGGCTTGATGTTTTCGGAGGTCTTATAAACTATTCTCAAAAGGAGCTAAACATGGCAGCTAAGAAACCAAAGAAAAAAGGCACCATGAAAGACGGCCCGCCGTTTATGAAGGGCGGCAAGAAAAAGAAAGGTGGAGGCATTGGCACGAAGAAGGCGGCCAAAAAGTCCAGCAAGTAACTTTTCAGGCTGAGGCCGAAGTATGCCTCGAGTTTCAAGCAGGTTTAATTGCATGTCTGTGGGTTTCGTGATCCGCAGTCTGGGTTCGTCTGCCCGCAGGTTCTTCGCTTGTTTTAACCACAAAGACACTAAGACACGAAGTTTTGATTTACTTTGTGTCTTGGTGTCTTCGTGGTTTACCGTGGCTGCGCTGGTCTTAACAGTTCAGTTTGCGGCCGCTGACGTTGCCAGAGGTCAAGTCGCCTCAAAGGACAAACTCGCCGCGGAGAAGCTATTCGCCGAAGCTGAAAGCCTACGAAAACAGGCAAACGCTCAAGGACATCTGGCGGCGATCAAGAAGTATGAAGAGTCGCTTCCGCTCTGGCGTGCCGCTTCGGATGCTCGTTCTGAGGCCAGGACTCTTAAGCTTATCGGTGAACTGCACAACTTCCTCGGTAACAATCAACAAGCACTTCAGTTCGCGCAGCAGGCATTCTCTCTAAGCAGCGCGATCAAAGATCAGCCTGGGGAAGCGCAGGCGTCTTATCTTCTTGGCGAGGTTTACTACTCGCTCGCCGATTTCCGTCAGGCAGTCGTCAACCATCAACGCGCCTCAGAGATTTGGCAGCAAATCGGTGACACAAAAGGCGTAACCCAGGCACAGATTGGCATCGGATACGATCATTCAATTCAAGGCGACATAGCTGAAGCCCTCGCCAGTTTCCAGCGAGCCCTTCAGCTTGCACGAACCACGAGCGATCGATTGGGAGAGGCGCACGCTGCTGGTGCGTTAGCAATGCAGTACATGTTAGCTGGTGAGCCTCAGAAGGCGATCGCTTTGTATGACCTCGCTTTGCAGTTCTATCGGCTAACTAATGATCGCTATCAGGAAGCAAGGACCCTCAGTGGGCTAGCCTATATTTATTATCAAGTCGGCGAGCGTGAGCGGGCCTGGGATTTGTTCAATCAAACGCTTCCGATTTACGTGTCGCTTGGGCGCCGTGAAGGTGAATGTGCAATACGAATCCACATTGGCAGGCTTTACGACGAGACCGGAAAGACGCAAGAGGCGCTGGAGCAGTTTCGGCTTGTGCTCTCGATCAGCAAAGAGCTTTCCAATCGTCTGATGCAGTCGTATGCGCTGAGTTATATCGGGAAAGCATTTGTATCTTTGGGCGACTTCGATCAGGCGCTGAGCAACTACACGGCGGCGCTTGAACTGAATCGGCTCAGCGGTGACCGTCGTGAAGAGGCCTACACCCTCAGCGACATGGGCGAGGTTCTTTGGAAGAAGGGCGATCAAGTTAAGGCGATCGAACATTACACGGAAGCGCTCGCGCTCAGCCGAAAAGTGAACGACCTGAGAGCGGCGTCACTCGCGCTTTACAGAATCGCGAGAGTCGAACGCGACCGCGGCAACCTGGACGCTGCACGGGCGCGTATCGAAGAAGCGCTGCTAGTCAGCGAGAAGTTTCGCGCGAACGTTGCGGCGCAGGAAATGCGGACCACCTACTTTGCGACCGTTCACGAACATTACGAGTTCTACGTCGATCTCCTGATGCGGTTGCACGTGCAACGGCCGTCGGAGAAATTCGACGTAGCCGCGTTTGAGGCGAACGAGCGCGGGCGCGCGCGGTCGTTGCTTGAAACTCTCAAGGAATACGGAACGGATATCCGGCAGGGAGTCGATGAGAAGCTCTTGGAACGCGAGCTCGACTTGCAGCGCCGGCTCCGCGCGAAATCAGAGCGGCATATCCAGTTGGCCGTAGCGAAAGCGCCGGCCGAAGAGCTCGACAAAGTCGAGAAGGAGTTGAGCGATCTATCTGCGGAACTTCAACAAGTGCAAGGGCAGATAAAGGCGACGAGCCCACGCTACTCAGCCCTGGTCCAACCAGCGCCACTCTCACTCAAGGAAATACAGCGGCAGGTGCTCGACGCGGACACAGCACTGCTGGCCTACGCGCTCGGTGAGGATCGAAGTTACGTCTGGCTCGTAACGGCTGATTCGATGAGGAGTTTCGAACTGCCTGCGCGTGGTCAGATAGAGAACTCTGCGCGCCGCCTTTACGCGCACCTAACATCTCGCAATCAGTCGCTGAAGAACGAGACGCCAGCCCAACGACGAGCACGAATAACAAAGGACGACGCTGAGTATGTGGATGCGTCGAGCGAGTTGAGCACGATGTTGCTGAGCGCGGTTGCGAAAGATCTACGACAGAAGCGAATCGTGGTTGTTGCCGATGGCGCTTTGCAGTATGTGCCGTTTGCCGCGCTGCCGGCGCCTTTGTCAGCAGCTAAACCGTTGATGTCCGAATATGAGATCGTCAGTTTGCCGTCGGCCTCGGTGCTGGCGTTGATGCGTGAAGATCTTCGCACCCGTCCGCGCGCCCCGAAATCGGTCGCCGTAATTGCCGATCCGGTTTTTGACATGGACGATCAACGGCTCGCGGCGGTGAGGAATCGTCGCGGCGACGTTGCGAGAAACAAACCCGAGGCTATCGATCAATCTCGACGAGCGTTGAGAGATTTTGATGGTCTAAACGAGCGTATAGCGCGTCTACCATTCTCCGGTCGCGAGGCGGCAGCGATCATGGCGTTGGTTCCTCCCGGTGAAGGAATGCTGGCGGTAGGTTTTCGTGCGAGCCGCGCCACCGCTGTCAGTCCCGAGCTCTCGCAGTATCGCTACGTTCACTTCGCCACGCATGGCCTGCTCAACAGTAAGCATCCGGAACTCTCGGGAGTTTTCTTGTCTCGCTTCAACGAGTTCGGCAAGAGTCAGGACGGATTTTTACAACTGCACGATGTTTACAACCTGAAGCTGTCTGCCGATCTCGTCGTGCTGAGTGCATGTCAAACAGCACTCGGCAAAGATGTGAGAGGAGAAGGATTAGTTGGTTTGACGCGTGGATTCATGTACGCCGGAGCGCCGCGAGTCGTCGCCAGTCTTTGGCAGGTTGATGATGCTGCGACGGCAGATTTTATGCGTGAGTTTTACTCCGCGATGCTTACTGAGGGGAAACGGCCGGCTGAAGCGCTGCGTGCGGCCCAACTGCGGCTCTCGAAACAAACGCAATGGTCCTCACCCTACTACTGGGCCGCCTTCACCTTGCAGGGCGAGTGGCGGTGATCTCTGCGGGCCGCAGAGCGACACAACCCCAGTCTCCGCTTTCCTTTCCACCGAAAAACAGAGAGAATTGGCCACGAGCGCGCGTCCAGACTTGGCGCCTCAAGTCCTTCCGGCGAGCACACTTGTAGACCGATCTCTTGCGGAGCATCTCAACACGTGGATTTCCCGACCCCATCTAAGAAAGAGTGGGTCCTGACGAAAGAGGCGTTTGACCGATTCCTCGCCCGACTCGACAGAGACCGCGACCGCGCGGGTGAGAAGTACGAGTCTGTCCGGCTCAAGCTGTTGAAATACTTTCAATGGCGGGGTTCTGACTCTTCCGACATCGAAGCCGACGAGACGATCAACCGCGTTGCGCGGCGTATCGAGGAAGGGGAAAACGTCTACAACCTGAACGCTTACATTTACGGCGTCGCAAAGATTGTTTACACCGAGGGTCTGAAAATCAGACATCGCAAGCAGGAACTCGACGAGGCCTCGAGCCTTGAGGCGCCGCGGATCGAGGAAGAGGATCCGGAAGTTGTCGAACGGCGCACGTGCTTTGAGCGTTGTTTGGGATACCTCACGGCCGAGGACCGCGAAACCATCACCGAGTATTACCAGTTCGAGAAGGGTAAGAAAATCGAACACCGCAAGAATTTAGCCGCCCGGTTTGGTATCTCACTGAATGCGTTGCGGATAAAGGCACACCGCAAACGTGTCAATTTGGAAGCATGTGTGCGCGAGTGTTTAGGGGCGTCGTGTTCATGAAACTGATTTCGTGTTTTGTACACACATACTGGAAAGTGGGAGTGGAGGAGTAGATCTTTGGCGGGCGAAACACAAGAGGCGGCACAACGAACCCGATTTCTAATGGGCGGGGGCACTGAGGCTGAACGCGAACGGCTCGAAGCTGAGTTTTTTGCGGACGACGATGCATTTCAGCAGATGCTGACGGCCGAAGACGATCTCATTGACGCTTACGCTCGCGGCGAACTCACTGACAACGAACGACGCCAATTCGAACAGCGGTTCATGAATTCTTCCGCAGGCCGCGAACGCGTTCACTTTGCACGTGCATTTGCAGCGGCGACCGTCCCACAGCCAGTAGCAACACCAGCAGTAGTTCCGATCACTACGACCTCGCCAGGTTTCTTCGCTTCAATTTTCGGCAACCCGGGTTTGCGAGTCGCGTTTGCCACGCTGACGATTGCTGCGTTGGTTGGTCTCCCGTGGTTGCTGGTCGAACGTTCGCGCATGAATAGTGAGTTGAATGCGTTGCGTGCTGAGCGTGCGAGGCTTACTCAACAGTCGGAAGAGTTACAACAAACTGCTGCGGCTGAGAAGGCAAAGAACGCGGAGACGCTGGCGCAATTAAAAGAACTGCAAGATCGAGTACCAGTTGAGCGAAATCAGAATACAAAAGCCGGCCCGGAGCCGAGCAAACGCAACGTCACCATCGACAGCGGCAGCACGTATGCGGTTGATCGTGGAAGTGAACCATCTGCTACGGAGAGTGTTGTTTTCGACGTCAATCCCGGCGCGACGAGAGGTGGAGCCGGAAACACGTTAGCGGTATCGAGAAACGTGAAGTCGATCAGGTTGAGACTCGGTCTTGAAGCTGAATCCTCGCGGGAAGATTATCGGGCAATGATCGAGACTGCTGATGGCCGTCCGGTGAAGTCAGTCGATTTCAAAGTTGCGAGGGCTGCCCACGACCGCGTTAACGTGCCGGCGTTGTCTGTGAAGGAATTGCGTGCCGGAGATTACGTGGTCTTCCTGATGGGAAAACAGCCGGACAATACGTTTGAGAGGGTTGCGTCGTACTCGTTTCGAATCGTAAACAGATAAGGAGTTCTCGCGCAAAGGCGCAAAGTTAAGACCTTCGGTTTCCAAGGTTCTAACTTTGCGCCTTTGATTCTTTGCAGGGGGTGACCCTCTTTCGCCCCTCACCGCCTCCGACGGAGGAGCAGAAACAAGATCAACCCCACCACAAAGATCACAATAGTTCCCGGCCAGATAAACCATCCCCGCTCCGGGCTGTAGCCACCAGCGACGATGCATCCTGTCGAAGCGAGTAGCAGCAATAATGTAATTGTTAGTTTCATGGTGAACGCCACGAACTCAGCTTGCAGTTGTCGATCCATTCTCTGTCTTAGCCACAGATCTACGCCGATGAACGCCGATCGTCCCGGGCATGCAGATTGATTGTTACCCACACTTCAGCAATCAATCCTGATAACCACGAACAAGGGGGACTTCAATGTCTACAAACGGAAATCGATTAGCAAAAGGACTGGGCTGGTTCAGCATCGGCCTCGGCCTTACCGAACTTCTCGCGCCCCGCGCGATCGCAAACATCTCGGGTGTTTCAAACACGCGCACGGGTTTAATACGACTGTACGGTCTTCG
>JBIOVO010000281.1:0-18315 GCA_044867735.1 Pyrinomonadaceae bacterium
AGGCAAGAGAGCTCCGGGAAGCACTCGACGAAGGGGCCGATACATAAATCTCCTGCTGCAAGGCGAGCGCAAGATTCACTAGGGAACGATGTTCGATCATTGCACCCTTGGGTTGACCGGTGGACCCCGAGGTGTAAATCACATATGCCAGATTACCGGGATCGATGTACAACCTGGGTTTTGTTTTAGACTCCTGTTCAATGAGCTGGAGCTCTAAATCGATGTAAACCACGTCACTCGTTTGATCCGCGAGGAGGGCTTCGAGCCTGCTGTGACTGAGCACCAGACGCGCCTGCGCATCGTGGATCATGAAATCCAAACGTCTCTTCGGCTGCGCCGGATCGAGTGGAACGTAAGTGGCGCCAGCTTTCCAAATGCCCATGACGGCCACGAGCATGTCTATCGAACGATCGAGACAAACGGCGACGCGTGTCTCAGCCGCTACTCCGCGTGCGCGTAAGTAGTGGGCCAATTGATTCGAGCGACGATCGAGTTCGCGGTAAGTCAACGCGTCGTCTTCAAAGATTACTGCCGGCGCCTCAGGAGTGCGCTCGACCTGCGCTGCGAACAGTTCCGGTATGCTGTGATCGATGGGAAGATCGATCGCAGTATCGTTCCAGTCGAAGAGGAGTTGTTGCCGCTCGAAGTCACCGAGAAGTCTCAGTTTGCCAATCGGAAGATCCGGCGCTTGCAAGATGTGATCGAACAGAGTCGAAAACTGCCGGGCGAGCACTTTGATACTCTGTGGTGTGAAAGCATTCGCATCGTAAACAAACTCCAGCTTTAGCGACTCCTGCGTTAGCACGGCCGAAAGGCTGAGTTTGAAGCGCTCGGTCCATGAACGACTCTCAACCAACCCGAAACTCAGATCGCCCACACGTTCTGCTTCCGGCGATTCTTCAAAACTAAAACCGACCGCGGCGTCCTCATTTGCGTTCGGCGTGAAATACTCCTGCCACTCGCGCGCTTCCTCAACCGTGTCGTTAACCTGCCGCACGATTTCGCGGAACCGAAAATCCTCACCCACAAAGCCGCGAACCGGTACCCACTTCTCATACAAACCGATCCCGTCCCACATCTCTTCATACACGCGACCGTCGCACCGAAGGCTCATCGCGACGTCGGGCTGATTTGTCACGCGAGAGATGAAGATTTGCCAGCACGCCAGCAGAAAACGCTCGACTGAAACACCATGACGGCCTGCTGCTGCAACGATGGCTTCGAGGTCGAAGGTCTCCGTCCAAACCGCAGATTCATGGGTATGGGTAACTCTGTTTTCGAGCGGCAACGACACGACGGCGCTCTCGGTCAGGCTGCGCTTGCGCCAGAACTCAAGCCCCGCGTGCGCTTCATCCGCTTCAAGCAACTCATTCTGCCATTCGGCAAACTGAACGTATTGAACACTGTCCTCTGAAGGCGTCTCTGCATAGCACCGCGCAATCTCATGCACAAGGTTTACTAACGATCGCGAATCCGCACATAGCGAAGGAAGAGTCAAAAATAAGCGATGACGATTAGTCGAAAGGCAAACCAGCGTGCATCGAAGAGCTGGGCCATCCGGAGCGAATGCTGCGCGTCGATCCTCGTCGAGGAGTTCAGATACAACTGCCGATTCCGAGCCACTCAGATCAATTCGCCGCCAAACAGGCTGACTCGAATCGTTAATCACCTGCACCGGCAGTTTCATTCCCGACAGCGAAGCGAATCTCGTGCGCAGGATTTCATTGCGCACCATAACCTGCGACAGCGCTCGCTTGAGTGCCTCCGTTACGAGCGGACCATCGATCTCAATCGCCGCCTGCGCCCTAAGAAAAGGGCCTTCACCTTGGAGCAGCCAGAGTCGCTTCTGCTGCGGCGAGAGTCGGAATCCCTGAATCGCTTCAGCCTGCATCTAAGTCAACCCCACTGAATTCGAAAGCCCTGGGCCATATGCGTCAGCCATCGCCACCAAAATCCTGCGGCTGCCCGAAAAAGGTCGCCGGCCATGCGCTACAAACATGTTGTCGAGCATCAATAAATCTCTCGCCTGCCACGGAAACGTTACCGCCACGCTGCGAAAGCAATCGCGAATCTCTTCGATAATCGAGTCGTCGATCCGCGAACCATCGCCGAAGTAGGCATTGCTGGGTAAGTCTTCTTCACTAAACAGATCGAGCAGCGATTCACGCACGGCTTTCTCGAGTCCGGCGACGTGAAATAGATGAGCCTGGTTGAACCACACAGCCTCGCCCGTGACCGGATGATGCGCAATGGCCTGGCAAACATGGCGGAGCTTCAGGCGATTATTGTCCTTCCACGTGAACTCCATTCCAAAGCGACGACAGTGGTCCTCAACTACATTCTTGTCGCCGGTCTGAAACGCTGTTTGCCACGGCAGGCCCACGCCCTCGCCGAAGTTGCGGACGTACATCACGTTCTTCTCGATGAATCGCTCTTTGATACGCGGATCGAGACGCTGGAATACTTTCCGATTGTCGGCAATCGGTGTTTCCCCACCGGTCGACGCCGGCTGCATGCAGAAAAACCAGATCTTGCGTGGCCAAACGTGGTTCTTGGAATTCTCGCTATGAAATGGAATGTAGTGGTCCGCAGGATACTCGGTCGAAGTGTAGACCGCATCAGTCAACCTCGTCCGAGGTGTATGCTGGTCCAGGTAGTCGATCAGGTTCAGTGAGAACGCGCGAACTACCTGTTCAAACTTCAACTCATCCGCGAGATCAAAATCTCTGAACAGTATGCCGCCATGCTTCAACAGATTCGTCTCGATCAACTCCTGGTTATCCCTGACCCAACTAAGCAGATCGACACCCTCGACCTGCGGATACAGCACCAACGGCAGCTCCTCATCCGGTGACAAACACTCCTGCCGCACCAGCGACTCGCGCGACACCACGACCGCCTGCGGTCTAATGCTCCGATTAAAGGAAGGCTTAGACATCAACTTTTTTTCTTGTCATGTACAATCCTGCAATCCTGTCAAAAGATCGCCTTCGGTGTCGACTTCTAGGTTGCTCACCGAGCCCGACATCGCAACCAGGATCTTTCGCGGTCCCACAAAAGGCGCGCGGCCATGCGCGACTCGCATATTGTCGAGCATCAAGATGTCGCCATGCTTCCAGGGGAACGTTACCGCGGCTTGTCGATACGCTTCACGAATTTCTGCAATCACTGAGCTCTCGATCGGCGTACCGTCGCCGTAGTACGCATTGCGCGGAAACTCATCTTCCGTCTTCTCTGAAAGTAGAAATTCGCGGATCGCGGCGTCCAGGGTCGATGCGTGAAACGCGTGTGCTTGATTGAACCAGACCGTCTCGCCTGTCTCAGGATGTTTGATAACCGCCTGGCGCACTTGCCGCGTTTTCAAGCGGCCGTTGTTCCATTCGAATTCGACATTGGCCGCGCGGCAATAGGCTGCGACCTCAGCTTTGTCGTCGGTATGAAACACGTGCTGCCATGGCAAATCGAGTCCATCGCCGAAGTTGCGCACGTACATCACCTTGCGTTGCATGAATCGCTCGCGCAGCTTCGCGTCGAGCAGTTCGAACACTTTGCGACTAAGCGCGATTGGCGTCTCACCACCTTCTTGCGCCGGTTGGTCACAGAAGAAGTAGACTCGCCGCGGCCACGTGTGCGCGTAAGACATCTCGTTGTGCAGTTGGATCCACTGGTCCGCCGGATACTCCGTCGACGTGTAGATCCTGTCCTGCAAGTGCGTGCGTGGCGACGAAGGCTCGCTGTAATCGAGCAGTTCCGGTGAGATTGCGCGTGTAAACTGCGTGAAGCCGGCCAGTGAGCTCACACCAAAATCACGAAACAGCAACGCGCCATTCCTTGCTAACTGAGCATCGATGAACTGAAGGTTATCTTTGGCCCAACCAATGAGATCGACCTCTTCTGAGTCTGGACGAATCACGAGCGGGAGTGGCTTATCGGTACTCAGCATCTCAGCCTGAATCAGATCTACACGCGAGTGCTTGACCGCCTGCGGCCGCAACCCTTTGAACTTTTGGAAGTTTGCTTGTTTGAGCTTGCGCTTCGCCGCGGCGTTCGCTTCGCGCTCAGCATCGGTGAGGTACTCGAGCGCGTTTAGCCGCTGCTCCGGTTCTGCGACGATGCTCTGCAACAGCGTGACGAAGTGTTCGTGCATGCGGTGGATACGATCCGCATTAAAGAGATCGGTGTTGTAAGTCCACATGCCGGTCAGGGTCTCGGCACGATCCCACATGAAGAGTGACAGATCGAACTTCACTTCCGTGAAGTCCAGCGCCACTGGACTCAGTTGCAGATCGGGCAATTGCGGCGGTGGCGTCGAGCCGTTGTTGAAGTTGAAAACCACCTGGAACAGCGGCGTGTAACTCAGGTTTCTTTCAGGCTGCAACTCCTCGACCAGTTTCTCCAATGGCATCTCCTGGTGTGCGTAAGCGCCGAGCGCAGTTTGACGCACACGCGCCAGCAATTCTGTGAAAGTCGGATTGCCTGAAAGATCTGTACGGAGCACGAGCATGTTGATGAAGAAACCGATGAGGCCCTCAGTTTCGAGACGCGTGCGATTGTTGACGTCCGCACCGACGACGATGTCTTCCAGTCCAGCGTAACGAGACAACAAGGTCTGGAAGCCTGCCAGCAACGTCATGAAGATGGTCGCGCCTTCGCGACGACTCAGTTTCTTCAGTTCGCTCGTGAGTTCTGATCCGATCGTGAATGTGTGCCTGTCTCCGCGCGAAGTCTGCACCGGAGGCCGCGGACGATCGGCGGGCAACTCAAGCAGCGCAGGCGCACCTTCCAAACGCGGTTTCCAATAAGCGAGCAATTTGGCAAACGGCTCGCCCTGCAACCAATCGCGCTGCCAGCAGGCGTAGTCGGCATACTGCACCGCGAGTTCCGGAAGCGGCGACGGTTGCTCTGCTCGAAATGCCTGGTACAACTGAATCACTTCGTGCAGGAATATCTCCAACGACCACGCGTCGCCGACGATGTGGTGCATCACCATGTGCAGCACGTATTCGTCGTTTGCGAGTTTGATTAAACCGGCCCGTACAAGTGGGCCCTGGGCGAGATCGAACGGACGCTTCAATGCCGTCAGGCCAAGTTGTCTTGCGTCACTTTCGCGCGCATCGTGATCGAGATCACTCAGGTCGATTACCGGCAAAGCGAATTCGGTTGGCGGCAATGCGTGCTGCACCGGGCCACTCGCGTCGAGCCTGAACACGGTTCGCAAGACCTCGTGACGCCGCAGCACTTCGCTTAAGCTTCTCTTCAATGCAGCGACATCCAGCGAGCCTTTGAGTCGAACCGCTACCGGGAGGTTATAGGCGGCATTGTTTGGCTCGAGCTGGTCGATGAACCACAAACGCTGTTGCGCGAACGAGAGCGGCAGATCTCGATCTCGCGAAACTCTTTCCAACGGTGGACCGACAACGCCTTGAACTTCCTTCAACGCGTTATCGATTACCTGGGCCAGGCCCGCAACTGTCGGATTGATGAATAGCTCCTGCAACGGCAACTCGAGTTGGAAGGCTTTGCGAATACGAGTAATTACCTGCGTCGCCAGTAGTGAATGTCCACCAATCTCAAAGAAGTCGTCGTGGAGTCCGGGTGTTCGCTGATCCAGGACATCGGCCCAGATGTTTGCGAGCATGTCCTGAACCGGCGTTCTCGGCGTCAACTCTTCGTGTTCCTGATCCGAATCATCCGGCAACGGCAGCGCGCGCCGGTCGATCTTGCCGTTAGCGGTCAGCGGAAACTCATCGAGGCACACGAAGGCTGCTGGAACCATGTAGTCCGGCAATTTGTCTTTCAGGAAACTACGAAGCTCACCGGGCGAAACCGCGTGATCGGTTATCAGGTAAGCAACCAGCCGCTTGTCACCTACACGTTCGTCATGGGCCACGACCACAGCTTCTTTAACCGCCGAATGTTCGGTTAACGCGACTTCCACTTCGCCGAGTTCGATGCGGAAGCCACGCACCTTCACCTGGTAATCGCGGCGCCCTTGAAACTCCAGCGTCCCGTCGCTGCGATAACGCGCCATGTCGCCGGTGCGATACAGCCTCGCGCCTGGCTCAGTGCTGAAGGGATTCGGCACGAAGCGTTCAGCTGTAAGATCCGGCCGGTTGAGATAACCACGAGCGACACCATCGCCGCCGATGTACAACTCACCGGAACTACCGAGCGGAACTAGTTGTAGTCGTTGGTCCACCAGATATGTTTCGGTGTTCGCGATCGGTCTGCCGATTGAAACCGTGTCGCCCACGTCATCCGGATCGTTCATCACATGGCAACAAGCGAACGTCGTGGTCTCGGTTGGTCCATAACCATTGACCAGACGGACCGTTGACGATGTCTGCAACACGCGAGTCACGTGCTGAGGCGACAAGACATCACCGCCGGCGAGCAGGTATCGCAACGATCCCAACACGCTCGCATGATGCTCAGCCATTTGATGAAACAGTCCCGCGGTCAACCAGAGCGTGGTGATGCGCCGCTCCGTCAACACCGCCGCCAACTCCTCTAGTGCCGCCGCCTGCTGAGGCATTACGACGAGTCGCGCTCCGTTCAGCAAAGCGCCCCAGATCTCGAAAGTCGAAGCATCGAAGGAGATTGGCGCAAGCTGGAGAAACACTTGATCGGGATTGAAGGAGGCATAGTTTGTTTGCTTGACCAGCCTGACGATGTTTCGGTGCGTGACGCTGACGCCTTTGGGCCGTCCGGTTGAGCCCGACGTGTACATCACGTAAGCGAGATTGTCAGAACTAAGCTGCACTCCGGCAGGATTCGCGATGCTTTCATGTGCGATCTCATCGCGATCTAAATCGATAAACACAACCCGAGCATCGTTTTCAGGTAACCTGGACGCCAACGACTCTTGCGTAATCAGAACTCGCACTTGCCCATCGACGAGCATCGCGCTCAGCCGTTCTTGCGGGTACGACGGATCCAGCGGAAGGTACGCACCGCCGGCCTTGAGAATGCCGATTACCCCTGCAATCAATTCCACCGAGCGCTCAACACACAACCCGACCAGCGAGTCCGCAGACACACCGAGCCGCTTTAGGTAGTGCGCTAGTTGGTTCGCCTTTTCATTTAACTGACGATACGTGAACCGCGTATCCTCGAACTGAACCGCGATCGCGTCAGGTGTGAGTTCAACTTGCCGCTCAAACAAGTCACCAATCGTTTTGCCACGCGGATACTCACGGCGGTTCTGGCCCAACTCCAGCAACTGGCTGCGCTCTTCATCCGCCAACAGGCTCAACTCAGAAAGTCGCAACGACGGATCAGCGGCGACTGCGTCAACCAAAGTTACGAAATGATCTGCGAGGCGCTCGATCGTCGCCGGCTCAAATAGATCGGTGTTGTAGACGATAGTCCCGACCGTATGTTCGCCGCGCTCAGCGGCTGCAAGAATCAGATCAAACTTCGCCGTCTCGTCCGGCAGATCCATCAGACTGATATCGAGCCCCTGCACGTTAACCTGATTTGGCAGCAGGTTCTGAAACGCAAACATCACCTGGAAAAGCGGCGTATGGGCGGGGTCGCGCGGCACCTGCAACGCATCGACGAGTTTTTCGAACGGCAGATCCTGATGCTGGTAGGCTTCGAGCGTGACTTCGCGCACGCGGTGCAGCAGTTCGTGAAAACTCGGATCACCCGAGAGATTCGTCCGCAGTACGAGCGTGTTAACCAGGAACCCGATCAGCCCTTCAACCTCCGCGCGGTTTCTTCCTGCGATCGGAGTCCCGACGATCACATCTTCCCGGCCCGTGTGACGAAGCAGCAGAACCTTGAATGCCGCGAGCAGCGTCATGAACGCCGTCACACCGTTTTGGCGGCTCACCTCTTTGAGTCGCTTGCTGGTCTCGGCCGACAGCTCGAGTGTGTGTTGCGCGCCACGGTAGGTCTGCACCGGCGGCCGGCGTCGATCCGAAGGAAGCTCCAACAGCGGCAACGGTTGTTGTAGTTGTCGTTGCCAGTAAGATAACTGCTTCTCGAGCACCTCGCCGGTGAGATGACTCCGCTGCCAGACTGCGAAATCAGCGTATTGAACCGGCAAAGCCGGCAGCGCGGCGGGTGCGTCACTCACAAACGTCGAGTAGAACGTAGTCAACTCACGCACGAGAATATTCATGGACCAGCCATCGCTGACGATGTGATGCATCGTGACCAACAGCACATGATCCTGCTCACTCAATCGCAACAACTGCGCCCGGAACAACGGTCCTTCCGCCAGATTGAACGGCGTCTGAGATTCAGTCCTGATAAGTCGCTTTGCTTCGTCGTCCCGCTCGGCGGTTGCGAGGCCGCTCAAATCAGTGAGGTCTAATACCACCGCCGGTTCCGGAGCAATCACCTGGACCACTCGCCCGTCCGCGTTCGTAAACGTCGTGCGCAATGCTTCGTGGCGTCGCACGAGTTCACTGAAACTCTTTTCCAGCGCCGTTTGGTGCAGCGATCCGCGGAGACGGATCGCGATGGACATGTTGTAAGTCGGACTGTCGGGATCGAGTTGATTGAGGAACCACATGCGTTCCTGTGCGAACGAAAGCGGCAACTCCTCTGCTCTCGAAACCGGCAACACCGGCGACGTCGCCACGTCACGCCCTGCGTTTCTTTCCGTTTCAATCGTCGCGGCAAGCCCCGCGATCGTTGGAGTAATAAAGAGACTCCGCAACGGCAGATCTACGCGAAACGCTTCGCGCACGCGCGACATGAGCCGGGTCGCGACCAGCGAATGCCCGCCCAGGTCGAAGAAGTTGTCGTTGACACCGGCGCGTTCGATCGCGAGAACGTCAGTCCATAGCGATGTAAGCAACTCTTCCACAGGCGTGCGAGGCGCGACGTAAACTTCCTGCGCGACGGACGTCAGGTCCGGCGCCGGCAGTGCGCGACGGTTGATCTTTCCGCTCGGCGTCAACGGAAGTTCTGCCAGTAAAACGTAAGTCGCGGGCGTCATGTACTCAGGCACATGCTGCATGAGGTGTTGGCGCAGCTCGGCAGCGGTCAGCTCCGCACCTTCTTCCGGGAGCACGTACGCCACCAGCGCCTTCTCGCCGGCTCTAACTTCATGGGCCAACACGACTGCCTCGCGCACAAGCGAGTGGCGCCGCAGCAGCGCTTCCACTTCGCCCAGTTCGATCCGGTAGCCGCGTATCTTTACCTGCTGATCTCCGCGCCCGAGAAACTGCAAGTTTCCGTCGGCCTGATAACGCACGAGGTCACCAGTTCGATACAAACGCGAACCAGAGGCAGGGGCACTTCCGGCAGGAGCAGGTTGTGGGGCGGCAGGCGACGACGCGAAGGGATTTGGCACGAAGCGCGATGCGGTAACATCCGGGCGATGCAGATAACCTCGCGCCAGACAGTCGCCGCCGAGATACAACTCTCCGACAACACCGAGCGGAACCGGCTGCATGCGCGCATCAAGCACATAACATTGCGTGTTTGAAATTGGGCGGCCGATGTTCGGCAACTCTGGCCATTCGTCGGGTGGGCCATTCAGCGCAAGAGCGCTGGTCAGATGCGTTTCGGATGGCCCGTAATGATTATCGAGCACTGCTCCGTCGAGTTTGCCAATGAAAGAGCGAATGGCTGGAGTGATCTTCAGTTGTTCGCCGGCGACGATTATTTGCCGCAGCTTAGCCGGCACTTCATTCTCTGCTTCCGCTGCCTGCGCAAGATAGTGAAGTGCGACGTAAGGCACGAATAGTCTCTCGATCTGCTCATCGATAAGCATGCGGAGAAGTTGTCGCGAGTCGCGGCGCGTCTCTTCATCTACGACCACCAGCATTCCACCGGCACACCACGTCGAAAACGTCTCCTGAAACGAGACGTCAAAACTCAACGACGCAAATTGCAGCGTGCGCGGCGTCTTCGAAGAGTGATCTACCTGCCACTGAATCAGGTTCATTAACGCGCGATGAGGCATGGCGACGGCTTTGGGCGTGCCGGTGGATCCTGAAGTGTAAATGACGTAAGCCAGATTTTCAGGATCGAGATCGTTCGCAGGATTCGCGTTGCTTTCCGCGCTAATAGTCTCGGCTCGATCTTCGAGACATACAACGTCAGCGCTCGTCTCGGGAAGTCGTTCGAGTAGATGACGTTCGGTCAGCAGCACCTGCACTCCCGCATCTTCGAGCATGAACAACACGCGCTCTTGCGGATACTCCGGATCGAGTGGCAGGTATGCAGCGCCGGCCTTTAGCGTTCCGAGAACGCTGATCATCATTTCGGCCGAACGCTCCATCATCACGCCAACTCCGGAGTCAGGACCAACACCCAATTTCCTGAGGTAGCGGGCCAACTGGTTAGCCCGGCTATTCAACTCTCGATAGCTGAGACGATCAGCGCCAAAGACGAGGGCAACTTCATGAGGCGTCTTCTCAGCCTGCTCTGCAACGAGCTCGTGGATGCAGCGTTCGTGTGGGAATAGCGCCGCCGTATCATTCCACTCGACGAGCAGTTGATGTTCTTTTTCGTGAGTGAGGAGCGGCAGCGCATTGATGCGTTCATCGGGAGCGTTTGCAATGGCTTCGAGCAACACCTCGAAGTTCGCCAGCATATTGCTGATCGTCGCTTCTTCAAAAAGATCTTCGCTGTAGACCAGCACTCCGCTGAGCTGACCCTCCTGCTCCCACATCAGGCATTCGAGCTCGAACCGCGTTGCACCGCCGGGAAACTCCTGCGGCGCGAGGATGAGCTCCGGCAGATCCAGTTTTTGCGTCGGCGCATTCTGCAATGCGAACAGCACCTGGAACACCGGGCTGTAACTGAGATCTCGATCGGGCTGTAACACCTGGACCAACTTTTCAAACGGCATACGCTGATGTGAGTAAGCGCCGAGCGCGGCCTCACGCACGCGTGCCAGCAGTTCACTGAAGGACGGATCGCCGCCGAGATCGACCCTGATCGGAAGTGTGTTGACGAAAAACCCGATCAGGTTCTCAAGCTCGAGTCGTTGACGATTCGCGATCGGAGTACCGACGACGATGTCTTCCTGGCCCGTGTAGCGGTGGAGCAACGTTTGAAACGCTGCCAACAACGTCATGAAGAGAGTCGAGCGGTGCGTGTGGCTCAAGCGGCTCAGCCTGGTGGTGAGTTCCGGCGACAAAGTAAAGGAGAGGTTACCGCCGCAATAACTCAATTGCGCCGGGCGCTGACGATCCGCCGGCAATGCGAGCACCGGCAACGGTCCGGCAAGTTGCCGTCGCCAGTAGTCGAGTTCTTTTTCACTGACTTCATCCGACGAGTCGCGTTGCCAGTAAGCAAAGTCGGCATACTGGATCGGAAGCTCAGGCAACGGCGACGAATTATTTGTACTGAAGCTTCGATAAAGAGTGGTCAATTCTCCTACGAGCACGCCGAATGACCAGCCGTCCGCGACGATGTGATGCAGGGTCACGATTAGGACGTATTCATCGCTACCAAGTTGAAGCAGTTTTAGCCGGAACAGTGGTCCGTGTTCGAGATCAAATGGCTGTTGCGCATTGACAGCACATTCGTTGACCGTAGAAGCCTCACGTTCGCTTTCGGGCAGGTCACTCAAATCAACGAGCGGCAGTTCAACTGTTAGCGAAGGAATAATCATCTGTGCGGGTTCGCCGTTATTGACAACAAACACGGTCCGCAGCACTTCGTGACGCCGCACGATCTCATTGAATGTGTTTCGCAGTGCTTCAACGTTGAGGTTGCCCGTCAGGCGGATGGCCTGCGAGATGTGATAAGCAGCAGCGGTAGGTTCGAGTTGTTCGATGAACCAGAGACGTTGCTGTGCGAACGAGAGTGGCAGCACCTGATCGCGCGACACCGGAACGATCGCGGGTGCGAAAGCAACGCTTGTCCCACTCATCTCAGCCTCAAGCACCGTGGCAAACTCGGCTAATCGTGAGTGCTCGAAGATGTGCCGCAGCGGTACGTCAACCTGAAACGCATCGCGCACACGCGAAAGCAGTCGCGTGGCCAGCAACGAATGACCGCCCAACTCGAAAAAGTCGTCCGTTGCGCCAACACGGTCCACCCCGAGCACATCACGCCACAAGCCGACAAGCATCTCCTCGATCGGCGTGCGTGGCGTCACAAACTCTCGCACCTCCGCCATCGCCCCCGGAGCCGGCAACGCCTTACGATCGATTTTTCCGTTGCTCAGCAGCGGCAAAGCTTCCAACGCGACAAACACCGTCGGAACCATGTAGAGCGGCAGCCGCTGGCTCAAGTACTGACGAAGCTCCGCGGTCTCGATCTTCCGTCCCTCGCTCGCTATCATGTACGCTACCAGCCGCGGCTCTCCAGCCGAGTCTTCCCGTACTACAACGAGACCTGTTTGCACGCTTTCGTGTTGGCCCAACACCGACTCGATCTCGCCGAGTTCGATACGGAACCCACGCAGCTTCACTTGAGAGTCTTTGCGGCCGAGAAACTCCAAACGACCGTCGCCGCGATAGCGTGTCAGATCGCCAGTGCGGTAGAGACGTGCGCCCGCAGTGTTCGAGAAAGGATTTGGAATGAAGCGTTCTGCTGTCAGATCCGGTCGGTTCAGGTAACCGCGGGCTAAACTCGCACCGCCGATGTACAACTCTCCCGCCACTCCTATCGGCACCGGCTGTAGCTGCCCATCGAGCACATAGAACTGAACGTTCGGGATTGGCCGGCCGATAGGAACAACCATTTTGCTCTCCCTTTCGCAATGCCAGCACGTAACCTGTATGGTCGTTTCCGTTGGACCATAGAGGTTATACAATTCAGTCTCGTCGAAATGACTGAAGAAACGTTCCTGAAGATCATTTGTAACTACTTCGCCGCCGCAAAATACTCGTCGCAGACTCCGGCAACGAGAGATGTCTTTGTCCGCCAGCAGAACGCGAAGCATCGTTGGCACCACTTGCAGCACCGTGATCTCCTCCGCCATCAATGTCTCCACCAGATAGGCGCTGTCCTGCTGTCCACCGGGTCGAGCGAGCACCAACTGCGCGCCGCACATCAACGGCAGAAAGAATTCCCATATCGAAGCGTCGAAAGTGAATGATGTCTTTTGCAGAAGTCGATCGGCGGCGTTAAGCGGTATCTCCTCACGCATCCAGAGCATGTGGTTGCTTAACGCGCCGTGTGTTACCTGCACTCCTTTCGGTTGTCCCGTCGATCCGGACGTGTAAATGACGTACGCGAGGTTCGCCGGTTCTATATCAATGCCGGGTAGGTCTTCCTCGCTCTCGCTGCTGATCGTTTCCCATTCCCAATCGAGACACAGCACCCTTGCTCGCTGCTCTGCAAATGCCGCGGCAAGACTTGCTTGCGTCAAGACCACCGGGGCTTGCGTGTCATTCAACATAAATGACAATCGCTGCTGCGGGTGCGAGGGATCGAGCGGCACGAAAGCGCCGCCGGCTTTGAGGATGCCGAGCAAGCCCACCACCATCTCGACGCTACGCGCAACACACAGCGCCACCAGCGTTTCCGTTCCCACGCCGAGACGGCGCAGGTGATGGGCCAGTTGATTGGCGCGCGCGTTCAGCTCCGCATAACTCAGCGTTTGCCCTTCATGGACCAACGCTACCTGTTTCGGCGTCTTTGTCACTTGCTCTTCAAACAACGTATGGAAACAACGAGCCGGAAGTTCAATCGTGGCAGTGTCGTTCCAGTCGACCAGCAGTTGCTGTTCTTCGTTGTCGGCGAGAAGCGGTAACTCCGACAAACGCGCGTCTGGGTTGTTTACGATACCCTCGAGCAACGTTTGCAGGTGTTGGACCATTCGTTGAATGGTGGAGCGATCGAACAGTTCGGTATCGTAGTCGAGCGTGCCCTCCAGACAGTTTCCCCACTCCTGCAACGTGAGCAGCAGATCAAACTTTGAAGAGTGAACCGGAACGTCGAGCATACTCAACTTCAATCCCGGTAGCTCCAGCGCCTGCATCGGTGCGTTCTGCAACGTGAACATCACCTGGAAGAGCGGTGAGTGGCGTAGATTGCGTTCGAGTTTGATCTCCTCGACCAGCTTTTCGAACGGCAGGTCCTGATGTGCGTAGCCGTTCAGACAAACGGTTTTCGCCTGCGCAAGAACGTCGGTGAAACGCGGGTTGCCGGAGAGATCCAGCCGCATCACGAGCGTGTTCACAAAGAAGCCGATGAGCGACTCGGTATCCATGCGGTTACGGTTCGCGATCGGCGTTCCCACGCAAATGTCTGCCTGTCCTGAGTAACGCGCGAGCAAAAAGTGCCAGGCGGAGAGCAACGTCATGAAGAGAGTGGCGCCTTCTCGTTCGCTCAAATCCTGCAACGCCCGAGTGACGGATTCGGAAAGGCGTAAGCGCTCGGTCGAACCGTGGCGCGCACTCAGTGACGTACGTGGTCTGTCGAGCGGCAACTCCAAAACGGGAGCGCCTGCGAGCTGACTACGCCAGTAAGTAAGGTCGTTTTCAAATCTCTCGATTCCCTGCGACTGCTCCCACGAAGCGAAGTCGGTGTATTGAATGGCTAGGTCCGGCAAAGGCGACGGCTTGTGAGCGACAAATGCTTCGTAGAGCGTCTTCACCTCTTTTACCAGCACACCCATGGACCAACCGTCCGTGATGATGTGGTGCATCGTGATGAGTGCGACGTGCTCCTGCTCGCTAACCTTCAACAGCCTGGCGCGCAGCAACGGACCACTCGAGAGATCGAACGGCCGCGCGGTCTCTGCTTCAATTACCTGCTGCAACTCTGCTTCGGTGAGATCCATCACCGGTAACTGCAAAGGTTCGTGAGGATGAACAACTTGAACGGGCGTGTAGCCGTCGAGCGCGAAGGTGGTGCGCAGGATCTCGTGACGACGAATGACTTCAGAAAGAGTTTTCTCGAGCGCCTCCACGTCGAGGGCGCCGGACAGTTTGACCGCGATCGAGATGTTGTAAAGCGAAGTATTCGGAACCAGGCGATCGATAAACCAGAGTCGTTGCTGTGCGAACGAAAGTGGCAGCGCTTGCTCGCCCGACACCGGCGCGATCGCGGTTGCGGGAGCAATGTTTGGTCCACTAATGGCCGCCTTAAGCACCATGGCAAACTCGCCAAGCTTTGGCTGCTCAAATACGTGTCGGAGCGGGACGTCCACCTGAAACGCTTCGCGCACTCGCGACAACAGCTGCGTCGCCAGCAACGAGTGCCCGCCTAATTCAAAGAAGTCGTCGGTTGCGCCGACTCGATCCACACCGAGCACCTCGCTCCACAGCGCCGCCAGCATCTCCTCGAGCGGCGTACGTGGCGTGACAAAACCGCCTTCGAGTGCTGCCGTTACCAGCGACGGTAACGCTCGTCGATCGACTTTGCCGTTGGCCGTGAGCGGCATTACGTCGATCACCATGATGCCTGCCGGCACCATGTACTCCGGTAAACGTCTTTGCAGAAATGCGCGCAAGTCGCTCACCGGCGGTGGTTGCTCTGGTTGCAACACCACGTAGGCCATCAGCCGTTTCTCAATTCCGTCTGACTGTGCGACGACGACCGCTTCCTGCACACCGCCGTGTTCCGCCAATGTTGCTTCGATCTCACCCAACTCGATACGGAACCCCCGCAGCTTTACCTGTTGGTCCAATCGTCCCAGGAACTCGATCTCACCACTCGCGAGGTAACGGACGCGATCGCCCGTGCGGTAGAGTCGCGCTCCACGTTCGGCGCTGAACGGATGAGGCACGAACCTCTCCGCCGTCAACTCCGGCTGGTTCAGATAACCACGCGCCAGCCCGTCGCCTCCGAGATACAGTTCACCAACGATTCCGACCGGCGCCGGCTGGTGCAGTCGGTCCAATACGTAGGCTTCCGTGTTTGCGATAGGACGTCCAATCGGAACCGTGTTGCCGATCTCGCTCCGCTGGTCCATCACCCGGCAGCAACTAAAAGTTGTGCCTTCCGTCGGACCATAGCCGTTAATCAATCGTTGATTCTCTGTGAAGCCGGACAGCACTTGCTTCACATGCTTCACGCTCAGCGCATCGCCGCCGGCAAGCAGTTGCCGCACTTCGGCAAATTCGACTCCTTCATCCACCGTCAGGTGAAACAATCCGGCCGTTAGCCACAACGTCGTCACCTCGTGCCGCGTGACGGCTTCACCCAACTCCGCGAGCGACGGTTGCCCAGGTGGCAACACGACCAGCTTCGCACCGTTCAGCAAACTTCCCCACAACTCAAACGTCGCGGCATCGAACGACATCGGCGCCATCTGCAAGAAGACTTCATCGCTACCAAACTCCACGTAATTCGTATGCTTCACCAGCCGCACAATGTTGCGATGGACCACGCTCACGCCTTTCGGCGTCCCAGTCGAACCCGACGTGTACATCACGTACGCGAGGTTCTCCGGCGAGACCGAAGTGGGCGGGTTGCTGTCGCTGAGTTGCGCTATCGATTCCCATTCCGCATCCAGGCTGATCACCTGCGACCAGTGCGACGGCAACGAACCGAGTAGATCCTGTTGCGTCAGCAAGACTGGCACGCCCGCATCGTCGAGCATGAATTCCGATCGCTCCAACGGGTTCTGCGGATCGAGCGGCAGGTACGCACCACCGGCTTTCAGGATCCCCAACACGCCCACAATCATTTCGATCGATCGCGTTACACAGAGACCGACGACAACTTCCGGTCCGACACCCAACTCCTGCAAATAGTGCGCAAGCTGATTGGCGCGTTGATTCAGTTCGCCGTAAGTGACTTTTTGCTCACCGAACACCAGCGCGATTGCTTGCGGGTTGCGCACGACCTGCTCTTCAAACAACTCCTGCACGCAACGCGCTCGTGGATACGCTGTCGCGGTCTGGTTCCAATCTTCCAGCAACTGCCGGCGCTCGGTAGCGGTGAGCAGTGGCAATGAAGAGATTCGCTGGGACGGGTCTGCGACAATCCCTTCGAGAAGTTGCTGGAAGTGAACGCCCAGCCGCTCGATCGTCGAACGATCAAAACGCTCAGTGCGATACTCGAGAATTCCAAGCAACCCCGGCCCTTCTTCGCGGAAAGAAAAGATCAGATCGAACTTCGCGGTTTCAGTCTCAACTTCGAGCTGCTTGATCGTCAGACCAGGTAACTCAAACGCCGGCAGCGGCGGGTGGAGCACCAGCATCACCTGGAAGAACGGATCGTGGCTCATGCTTCGTTCGGGCTGTAACTCTTCCACCAGGAGTTCGAAGGGGACGTCCTGATGCGCATGAGCTTCGAGCGTCGTTTGGCGCACGCGTTTCAGCAGTTCCAGGAATGATGGATTGGAGGAAACATCGGCGCGCAACACGAGCGTGTTTACAAAACAGCCGATCAGGTTTTCAGTTTCCGGTTGAGTGCGACCGAGGACTGGCGTGCCTACCGCAAAGTCTGTCTGGTTCGTGTAGCGACACAACAACGCCTGGAACGCCGCAAGCAAAGTCATGAAAAGCGTCGTGCCTTGGTGCCGGCTCAGATCTTTGACCGCGGCGCTCAGGCGTACCGGCAGTGTTATGACGTGCGTCGCGCCTCGGTCGCTCGGCACTGCCGAAGACGGACGATCGGCGGGCAACTCCAACAGCGGCACCTGGCCCGCAAGTTTGCGTTTCCAGTAATCGAGCTGGCTGTTCAGCTTCTCGCCGGTCAGCCACTCGCGCTGCCACTCGGCATAGTCGACATACTGGATCTCCAACTCTGAGAGCGGTGACGCATCGCCCGCGGCAAAGACGCGATAGAGAACACTGACTTCGTTGATCAAGAGACCCAGCGACCAACCATCGCTGATGATGTGGTCCATCACCAGCACCAGCATGTGTTCCTCTTTATCGAGTCGCAAAAGTCTCGCGGTGATTAAAGGCAGTTGCGACAGATCGAATGGTCTTTGTACCGCCTCGCGCGTGAGCCGCTGGACCTCGTCGTCCTTCTCCGCCACGCGCCTCAGGTCGAATTGCGCAAACGTTAGAATCAGTTCCGGATTGATGACTTGCAGGACGCGGTCGCCCGTCATGACGAAGCTGGTCCGCAGTGTTTCGTGTCTGCGGATGACTTCGTTCATGCTTCGCTCGAGCGCCTGGACGTTGAGCTTGCCCTCGATGCGCACTACCGCCGAGATGTTGTAAGCAGCGCTGTCCGGTTCGAGCTGGTTCAAAAACCAGAGCCTTCGCTGTGCAAACGACAGCGGCGCCGCAAAGACGTCAACCGGCTTTGAGAGATCGAGTTGAGCTGAACTCATGATCTAGTTGGACCAGGAATAAGGACAAAAGGCACAAATGATTAGGAAAGCTAAAACAAGACTGTTTGTGCTTTATGTCGCTTTGCCCGAAAAGTAGGACCTGACTTGGGCCGGGTCAGTACCACCTCGCGGTAGCGGGTGGATCAACGATCAGG
>JBIOVO010000282.1:0-15493 GCA_044867735.1 Pyrinomonadaceae bacterium
GTAGGGGTGGCCCTCCGTGGCCACCCCATCCGGCTAATAGACGGTAAAGTGGTATTGCTGCGTCACAGACTTCCCTGCCGTTTTATCCATTGCAGTCAGATCAAGCAGGTAGTTTCCGGGCGCCAAACTCTGCAACGGAAACTCACCCGTGTAAGGTATGTTGGCAAGATTGCTCGCCTTCTCCGTCGACACCTTGATCTCCGGTGTTGAGATCACCGCTTCCGTCCCGCGCATCACTTTGATCTGCACCACTAACTGCGGCGCACTCTGCGTCGCCGCATTGTAGATGTACGTCGTGAAACGCAGTCGCGAACTCCGCGCAAAACGACGACTCGCATTCACACCAACCTGAGCCCCCGCCCCGCCATCAGCCGCAATCTCGCCAATGTACAAACTACTCGTCGAAAAAGTGCCCGGATTAAGTTTTGGTAACTCGACCCATTCCATCGCGTTGATCAAGCGCGTAGTTCCTCTTTCATAGGCAATCGTGCGCACCTGATAAAGTCCGGGTGGCAGGTCCACCTGATGATTGACGTAGGTATAAATCGGGGCGGCGCCGCTGCGTGTTCGCGGAACTTCAATCCTCTGTTTGAAGCTACCGACTCCCTTTCCTTTGCTGTCAAAGACAGCACCAATCACAACCGTGACGATCATGCCGCCGCCGCCATCAGGCGCGAAAGCGCTCAATTGCAACGATGAATTGAGTTGCAGGTTGTTTCCCTGAGTTTGTTTGTAACCGAGTGAGATTGCAGTCCGGATCTCTTCAGTCGAAGACTCTGCCAGGCCGAGTACATCTGTGTGTTCGACTTGAACCGTAGTTGGTTGAGCTGCGGTTTTAGCTGTCTTTTCCGGCGGCGCACCCAAAAAACCTCTGCGCAACTGAACCTTCAAGTCAGGCCTGCCGGCAATCGTGATCTTGACCTTCGGAGCCTTTGGTCCACGCTGTTCGGCGTTCTCAGGCCGCCAGGCGAGCAAGTAGTAACGGGACGTTTCATCAAGCGCGCTTTGCACTCCGGCCTCGAGCCCATTCGTATTGAGAAGCGCTCGTCCGCCCGTATCTGCCGCAAGCGTATGCAATGGTTCCTGTTTGAAAGTTCGTTCGCCGCTCATCCGGTTTGACAATATGCCGCTGGGATCGAAACCGCCTCCGCTGCTGGCGTCCTGTGACGAGTCGAGGAACAAACCGCGCGCATCAATCGAATAGATCACCGCGCCACCGTTGGCGGCAGAGTCCGTTGCGCGATGAATCTGTGAGGTGAAGTCTGAACCGGTGAAGTTCGGAACAAAGCCTTCCGAGATATAGAAGACCAGTTTTCGACCCGACAACTTGGTGGTTGCGGTCATCAAATTCACCAGCGACGTGAAGGAAGCTTTCACCATCGACTCGTTCTGCTGCAAGATCCGTTTGGCTCGGCTCTCGACGACACTCGCCAACATCGCCGGGTTATCAAGGTGTAACGCCTTCTTGGTTTCTTCGACGTAGTAGTCAAAAAGCGCTCTATCATTGCGCTCCATCATCAAGTAGGCGGCGTAGTCGCTCATGTAGGGACGATCGCGATCGACGGTTGGGCCAGTCACTAACTTGAGTCGCTCGAGCGCCGCACGCAACACGGCTTTGTTATTTGTGAGTTGCTGGAGAAAACCGATCTGTCCGGTCGCCGAAGTGATGGCAGCCTGATCGTTTGGGCCAAGCTGGTTGTCGATAAAGTTGTTTATCAGTTTGTGTGTGCGTGCGAGGCTGCTGGGCTGAAGGTTCAGGTCGTTAACAAAGAACAGGATGGTTCGACCTCGGTCAGAAACGTCTTCGGAGCCGGTAGCCTCAGGCGCCGGCGTTGGCGCTCCTTTGCCACCTCGTGATGAACGAAGTGTGGCCGTTTCGTTTCTTCCGCCCATCACCACGCTCTCGAAAAACGAGATCGGTTGAGGTTTGCCGTCAACCAGCAACTCAAACTCTTCTTTCTTCAAGCCGCGCACGAAGCGTCCGTCCTTGTCGAAGACCATCACGTCCGTTTGGACGAGCTCCGTGGTGATGCGCACCACGTCTTCGTCAGGCGCCGAAGGCTTCTGCGGTAGCTGCTGGGTTGGTTGAGGTTTTGGTTCCTGGGCGTACGCAGCCATAGGGACCAGACAAAGCAGTGCGGCCGAGAGCAGACGGGAGGCTTTAGACATAAGCAGTTAGATTAGAAAACGGACTAAGGGAGAGTCGAAACCGGGAGAAACTTTACCGCAAACTCGGCCCGGCGCAAAGCAATTTTCGTTCAAAAATGCAAAAAACTGCTTACCACAAAGACACGGAGACACAAAGTTAAACCAACTCTTTGTGTCTTTGTGGTTAACTGCCTTGCAGCGTCAGCAAAACGATTTCCGGTGGCACGCCGAAGCGCACGGGCATGATGCTCGTTCCGATTCCCGTACTCACAAAGAGATGATGATTGTTCTCAAAAACGTGCCCGCCGCCATATCGCTCACCGAACTTCGACGACTCCACCACGCTACCAATCAACGGAAACCTGACCTGACCACCGTGAGTGTGGCCCGCCAGAAGCAACTGCACCCGTTCCGGTAACTGTGGAAAGATGTCGGGATTGTGCGTTAGCGCGATTACCGCTTGACCTTCCGGGATCGTGCTGGTCGTTTCGTCGATCTTCGGCTTACGTGTCCAAAGGTCCGACAGACCGATCAACCACAAAGAAGTCCCGCGCGCATTCACCTGAAGCACCTCATCCTCCAGGACCTTGATTCCGTTCTGCTCCAATGCCTGACGAACTTTGCCGCCGTTGTACCACCAATCGTGATTGCCGAGCACTGAGTAAACACCGAGAGGCGCACGTAGATCTTTCAGCACTGCCGCAAACACCTCGGGTTCAACGTGGCTCGTCACCCAGCCATCGCCCGCCATGTAGTCGCCGAGTATAACGATCAGCTCCGGTTGCAGTTGATTCGTCCGCTCGACGATCGAACGCAGTTTCTTGTTGTCTACAAACCAGTCGTCAGCGTGGATGTCGGAGATGACCGCGACTTTGAGACCGTTGAGTTGTGATGGCCAGTTCTGAAGTTGAATGGTCTGGTGGCGCGTGACGAGTCGACCGGGCTCAATCAGAAACCCCCAGAACGCGGCGAGGCCGATCAGCAAAACGATCGCATCAAGCGTGATGCGCAATCGCTTTTGCCAACGGGGAGTCCGGCCCCACGGACCAGGGCGAACCGGCCGCCGCACTTCCCTGAGAAGAAACAGCACCAGACCAAAAATGATCGCTACCGCTACTACAAAGGCTACTGTCATAAGTGTGGTATCTTATGCCAAAACTTCTAAAGACGGACCCAAAATGAAAACTAAACCCTTCGTTCTGCCGCTGCTCCTCTGTCTTGCACTTAACTCTTTCGCACAAGTTCCCGAACGTCAACAGTTCATACGCACAGAAGCGCCGCTCATCGCGCTCACACACGTGCGGGTGATCGACGGCACTGGCGCTGCCCCCAAAGACGACCAAACCATCATCATCAGCGACGGAAAGATTCAATCGGTTGGCCCAAGCGCAGACGCAAAGATACCGGCCAACGCGCAAACAATCGATCTCAGCGGCCATACGGTCCTGCCGGGTCTGGTCGGTATGCACAACCACATGTTCTTTCCGATGGGCGGCACGCCACCGATGTATTCGAACATGGGCATTAGTTTTCCGCGCCTTTATCTCGCGCTCGGCGTCACGACGATTCGCACCACGGGCAGCGTCGCGCCTTACAGCGATCTCGAGATCAAAAAGCTGATCGACGCAGGACGCATGATCGGTCCGAAGATGCACATCACCGCTCCATATCTTGAAGGACGCGGTTCGTTCACACCAGTGATGCACACTCTCACCGGTGTTGACGACGCACGCCGGCACGTTAACTACTGGGCCGATCTCGGCGCAACGTCTTTCAAAGCTTACATGAACATCTCGCGGGAAGAGCTGCGTGCAGTTGTTCAGGAAGCTCACAAACGCGGACTAAAAGTCACCGGACATCTTTGCTCAGTCGGCTATAAGGAGGCTGCCGAGATCGGCATCGACAATCTCGAACATGGTTTGTTCGCCGATTCAGAATTCGTAACGAACAAAGAACCGGACAAGTGCCCTCAGGGCGTCTCAAACAGTTTGCGGCAACTCGATATCAACGGGCCCGCAGTACAGGAGACGATTCGCACGCTCGTGGCGAAGAATGTCGCGATTACTTCAACCCTGCCGGTGTTCGAAGCCGGCGGCGCACCACTCGCGCAAAGCGGGATCGGCGCCAGCAGTGCTCTACTGAATCAACGCGTGTTGAATGTGATGTCTACCGACGCTCGCGTCCGTTACTTACAAAATCGCGCACGCGTTTCGCCGGAAGGCAACTTCGTTCCGCTGCTGCGGAAGGCGATGGAGTTTGAGAGAGCGTTCGTGAAAGCAGGCGGCTTGTTGATCGCAGGACTCGATCCAACCGGCAACGGGGGCATCGTCGCGGGCTTTGGCGATCTCAGGCAGGTGGAACTTCTGGTCGAAGCGGGATTCACCGTGCCGGAGGCCATTCAGATCGCATCGCTCAACGGTGCGAAGTTTCTTGGTGAAGACGCGCGCATCGGTTCCATCGCGCCCGGCAAGCAAGCGGATCTGATGGTGGTGAAAGGGAACCCCGCCGCAACTATCAGCGACATCGAAAACGTCGAGATCGTTTTCAAAGATGGCGTCGGTTACAACTCGGAGAAACTGATCCAGTCAGTCCAGGGACTGGTTGGCATTCGTTAACGCGCGGAGGTTTCTCACGCAAAGCCGCAAAGGCGCAAAGTCCTGACCCTTTGGGCTGCCGGAGGTCAGAACTTTGCGCCTTTGCGGCTTTGCGTGAGAAAACCTTATTTAGTTCTTAGTCATGGTAAGGCCAGTGACAACCGCTTCGGTGTTGTGCGCGAAACGGAGACCGTAGACGCCGTCGGTTGATTTCAGTTTGCCGGCCGTGACGAGATCAGCCTTGTTGTAAGTGGCGACGACTTTGTTGTTGATGGAGCACTCAACTTTGTCGCCCTTAACGGACATCGCGATCTCCTGCGTCACCGGCTGGCCCACGCCCTCGGCCTTATTCACTGCCGGATCTTCGGCGCCGCGGCCGTTCATCTGAAACGCCGCTGGTCCAAAACCGCGGACGATGAACTTGCCGTTGCCGTAAGCCGCACAATACAAGTAACTCTGCTGATCTGTTCCGAGATCGTTACCGGCAATCACCAATCCATAAGGATGGGGATGATTGTTGAGACTCATGTACTTCGGTTCTTTGAAGGTGGCTTTGACCGTGTAATCCCCACTCGCTTTATTCGCGGGATTCCAATAGGTCACGGCGGGACCGGTCGTAACCATCAATGCATCGCCTTCCTTAGTCAGTTTTGCACTGTTGAGTGTCAAGCCGGCTTCTACCTCTTTCGCGTCGATCTTCCCTGTCCAACCCGGAACAGAGATTCCGCCTCCGGCGACGCCGCGCGATGTTTCGTTCTGCCCACCCTGAGAGAAATTCACGCTCGGGACAAGTAAAACTGTCACAATGACGAGCGCAAGTGCGGTAAGGTAACGCATAGTGTGCAAGCCTCCTGAGTGAATCGTTAGAAAGGGGAAAAGATGGCAGAAGAGAAAATACTCACGAAACACCCGCAAGGCAAGACCGGAAGAAGTATCAACAAGAAATCCTACGACACCCTCAAGACCGCCATACTCGCGGCGCTCGCGAAAAAAGAACTCACGCATACGGAGCTATTCGAGTCGCTCAATAAAAACTTAAAGGGCAAGTTTGACGGAAACATCAGTTGGTATGGTGAAACGGTGAAACTCGATCTGGAAGCACGCAAGATCATCGCGCGAAATACGGAGAAGCCGCCAAAGTATCGAGCACTAAAAAAGAGTTAGCCACAAAAAGGCATACAAGGCACAAGGGAAAGCTTTGTGTCTTTGTGTCTTTGTGTCTTTGTGGTTAATCCGACCGGCTGAAATATGAAGATCCAACTGATGATCGTTATCGATCGGGGGCGCAGTCTCATTTAACCCGAACTACCTATTGCAACCTTATCCTCCGACGGTAGATCAGCACGCCGGCTGCCAGCGCAGCCACCGCGAAACCACCACCGCCATACAGTAACCACATATATTTGGATCCCGGCGCTGCAACTAATGCCTGGTCCGTAATGTTCGGTTGCGCACTCTGCTGATAGGCACGAGCATCGGCATCTGCAATGGCAGTTTCCAAACGTTGCCGGCTCGTTTCGATCGTCTTGAGCTGGGCCAGCACGCCGTCTCTTTGAATGCTTAACTGGCGGCGCCGCGCTTCGCGCAACTCTTCCGGTCTGGTTGAACCCACACCTGCGAATGAGCGCTCGATATTTTCAGGTTTGATAGCTTCGTCCAACTCCGCAAGACGAAGACGCAACTCTTCCTCTTTCGCTTGCACCTCCAGTAATTGTCCTCGCAATCTCTCGGCAGACTCGGCCGCCGTCTCCTGAGCAAAAACGTTCGCCGTGAACAACAACATCAACAACAATACTAAACCCGCTTTACCTCTCATTTTCCTTCTACCTGCTTTCCCCGGACCACGTCGATTCTAGTCCTTGTCTCGCAATTAAGCGACCAGAGATTTGAACAGAGAGACACAGATCTCTCCCAAATCCGTGTCAATCTGTGAAATCTGTGGTTAGTTTTACAGGCGCCGGATGCGAGCCCAACGTGTCGGATCAGTTACGCCCAGAGAATAGTCGTCAAAACACGCATGCGCACGCGCTTCGACGGGAATTGCGCGGGTTGAAGTGAGGTTGTAGCGAACGACAGATCCGCAGTCTCCAGTACCGCGACCTTTTGTATAAAGCACGAGCTGTTTCTTCGCCGCGTCAAACGTGGCGACGCCTTCGACCTCAGACTCGATCTTGCTCGAGATCGTTCCCGCGTCGTCGTCATCTTTTTCGTAGGTCTTCAGCTTTAACAACCGAGCCGCACCCGACTCCGCGTAGTGCATGAACAGATAACGAGGCTGATACGCACTCTCCTGCACTTCGATCGCCACAAGATAATTCCCACCACCCAGACCGTGAAACACGATTCCACCCTGATCGCGGTCGTTGGTGGTGCGCGAGCGTCGCCATTGCTCCTCCAGCTCAGCCGGCCAGCGCAAGATCTGCTGCCACGCTTCACGATCTGCAACGGTCAGTTCACTCTTCTTTTGCGGCACTTGCGCGATGCAAACTGTGCCGCAGCAAATCACGATCAAAGAAATGCAGATGCTCTTTATACTCATAGCGCCTCGAAAGTAACGATCAGACATAGTCGAAAAGCACGTCATCCCGATTTCCTTTAAGTACGGCCGTGTGTAAACGGACAAACTCTTCAAACGACCTGGCACGCTCAGTCACCTCGGTCAGAACTTCCCAGGCTTCAACCACAGATCCAAATCGTTCTTCACCTACTCTGAAGGCCAGGTAACCGTATTCTCCACCTACGGAAAACATGAACGGCATATGACGATCCCAAAACTCCACGATCTCGGCTTTCGTCTTTTCGTCCGGTTCCTCCAGTTCCAGCTTTTCCATTTCATTCCAGGCCCAACCGGAGTCGCTGGTTCCGTTGTAGTCGTCCAGACAAAGGAACCAAACTGTTTCCTCGGCATTCTCACAGCGCTTCACGTGCTGCAAGAACTCGAGGTAGTCCGCAGGAATACTCGGATGGCGTTGCGTGAACGATGAGTCGAGCGGTGGCGGTGTGCCACCTTCCCACAACTCAACGCGCCACCCCTTACCTCTTAACGCCTCGAGATATTCCCGCAGACTTTGTTCCATCATCTGAAGAGACGCACCACCTTATCGTTGGTACAGAAGCTATCAATTTCATTCCTGAGCCGGCGTTCAAAATTCGACGCCCTGGTATGCCGCGGATTCCGCGGTCCTCTCCTGCGCTCGCCAGTCGGCGTCAAATCCTGTCCCGGAGGTCCACCTAAACTCACGGCATGTGGGTGATGACCTCGCCGGCCGCTCTCAGTAGACGAGTTTCTAAACCTCTCATTCTCACGAGGAGTTCGCCGGAATACTGGATCGTTGTTCGGATCGATGCCAAACCAATCAGGAGCATTCGCATAGAAGTCGAGCGCATCCTGCAGGAGATCAGGCGCCTCCCTTAACCAGTCTCGCAGCGGCCCTTTGCCACGTGGCATCCTGCCAAGTTTGCAAACACAGTGAGCCAATCTCATGGCCGCCGCGATGGTGCGAACAACCAGCCACGCGAAGAAGCTTACGAAGCTGGCCAGCCATGAAGCAACTCGCAGGAACACGCACGCGATCGCCCGGCCCAACCGGACGAGGGCCTGCCACGTGCGGATTACTATCCGCATCAATATTCCGTATTCCTTGGCAGAGAACCCCAATGGATCAACGAAGTTCACTGGATCAGCATGGACGTAGAGATACCGGTGTGTGCTTAAAGGATCTTCTATCCAGCCGCCGAATGGATCCATGGAGGTGAACCTGCCGCGATCGGCGTTGTAATGCCGCGCGCGGAGATGATACAGGCCAAGATCCGGATCGAATCTTTCACCGGTGTAGAGATAGACGTTCGGAGTCGATCCCGTCTGCGAAATCAACTTGCCGAATGCGTCGTACTCGTAAGTATCCGTGACAACACCGTCAGTATTCGTCAACTGGCGTACACTGCCCAGCGCATCCATCGTGTAGAAGCTGGTGGTCCAATCGCCATTGATCTTCTGTCTTTGACTGATGATCGTATGGCCATAGGTGTACTGCTTCTGCACCTCGCCGTTAACTACTTCTTCGAGCACTTGCGAGTAGCCAGTCGGGTTCTGCTCGTCCACGAGGTAACGCGTGGTGACGCCACCGACGGTCTTCGATGCGAGATTGCCATCGCCGTCGTAAGTGATTCGCACCGCACCGCCGTCGGCGCTCTTGATCCGATCCTCAAAATCGTACGTGTAAGTGCGACCGGCGATATTTCGTGCGTTGCCGTTCGCGTCGTACGACTCATCGAGGCGGCGATCGTTCGCATCGTAGGCGGAGTTCGCCGAAGGCACACCCGGCAGGTTGGAAATACGCGAGAGACGATTACCAACCGGATCGTACGTGTAGTCGACCGTTCCGTTCTTCGAAGCATCCGCACTTCCCGCCATCACTTCGCGAGTCAGTTTGTAAGTCTCGTCGTAGGTGTAGGTGAAGCTCCGACCATTCTGCTCGGTGACAGACGTACGGCGACCGGTCCTATCAAGCGTGTAGGCATAGTTCGCGAACGTGCTGCCGGCCTTGTCGAGCTTGATATTGATGAGACCGTTCCGGGTGCCGTAGGTGTACTCAGCCTTGACACCGTTGGGCCGTACGTCGGTCTTCAAGAGTCCGATGTCGGTGTACGCGTACTGCGTTGTGCCCGGTGACACGCGATTGTCGATCACGCGGTCCAGGCGCCCGAGGTCGTCGTAACTGTAGTTGACCGAAGTTCCCTCGGCGTTTGAAGAGTCGATCGAAGCCACGTTATCCGCCGCGTCGTAGGTGTAGGTCAGTGTTCCTTGCGGCGTCGCTTTAGTAAGCAGACGATCGCGCGAGTCGTACGTGTAATTTGTCGTACCACTCGAGTCGATCATCGAACTGCGCTGACCCGTCGCCGTGTAAGTAAACGAGACGTTGGGTTCGCCCAGCGTCGGATCCGGACGCCTGGTTAAGAGCCGGTTCATAGCGTCGTAATCGTAACTGGTCTGCTTGCCGCGGAAGTCAGTCAGCGTCGTGAGATTGCCGACCTGGTCGTACGTGTAAAGCTCAGACATGCCCAACGGCAACGTGCGTTTGATGACACGATTGAGCGCGTCGTACTGATAAGAGGTCGTGCGCCCGTTGGCACTGGTCATCGAGACCTGGTTGTTGTTCGCATCGTAACCAAACTGCGTTACCTGGCCCTTCGGGTCGGTAACGGTCAGCACGTTACCAACGTCGTCGTAGCTATACCGGAGCACACGGCCTTCCTGATCCTTGGCGGTCAGGACGCGATTGAGACTGTCGTACGTGTACTCCTGCGTGGTGCCATCAACGAAGTTTGTGCGGATCAGTCGATCGCGAACATCGTAGGTGTAAGTGGTCTCACGACCGTTAGCGTCGGTGAAGGCGATCTTCCTGCCGGCGTCGTCGTAACGATACGTATTCGACTTACCGTCAGGATCGGTAATCTTGGTCACGCGATCGCGGCAGCCACAATTTGGATCGTATTCGTATGTTGTGGTCTTACCGAGTTCGTCGGTGCCCGTCTTCACTCTCCCGACCTCGTCGTACGTGAAGTTGAGTTCGGTCTGATCAGGACGAGTGATCTTCGTCAACTGTCCGGCGTTGTCGTAACCGAAAGTGGTGGTGCGATTGAGCTGATCGGTGATGCTGGTTCGCTGATTACGGAAGTTATAAGTGAACGTGATCGTGGTGTTGTCAGCGTACGTGATCTTGATCAACCGGTTCGCAGCATCGTATTCAAACTGCGTGCGGAATTCCGCTTCTGTTTGTACAAGTGGAGCGAGTCCCCCACCTTGTGGTCCAGACCTGGCATCGATCTCCTCGATCTTGTTCCCGTTCGCATCGTAAATGCATGTGGTGACGTTATTGAGCGGATCGGTGGTAGTGAGCAGACGACCTAACGCGTCGTAGGTGTAGCGGGTCACGCCGCGCGCGTCCGTCATCGTCAACATTCGGCTCATGTTGTCGTAGGTGTACGAAGTGGTCCGACCCAATGCATCGATCTTCGACACCACGTTTCCGAAAGCGTCGTAAGTCAACCTGGTGGTCTTCCCATCGCCGTCGGTGAAAACGGTCGGGTTGCCTTTATCGTTGTACGTGAACGAAGCGGCAGTGCCGAGCTCATCGGTAACCTTCGTCAGGTTGTTAACCGCGTCATACGACAGCGTCCTGATCTTTCCGAGCTCGTTGGTGGTGCTAACCGGCGCTCCAAACTGGTTGTTGGTATAGCTAACGGTCTTACCGAAAGGATCCGTGATCGATCGCGGGTGACCTGACGGATCGTAATCCCAGGTTGTGGTCTTGTTGAGCGCATCCGTTTCCGTATGTTTCTGCCGGTTGGGATGATAGGTGTAGTTCGTGGTTCGATTGAGCGGGTTAGTCTCACTGAGCATCAATCCATTGCCATCGAATCTTTGCACAGTAGCGCCCGTGTTGTCCGGATGAATCGTCGTCGTAATGTTGTTGACGAGATCGTAAGTGTAGTTCGTCGTCTTACCCATCGCGTCCGTCACACTCTTCAGACGGCCGACCGGGAAGTACGCGGTTGTCGCCTGGGCATTCCCACGCGCATCGATGCCTTTGCGGAACAAGTGACCCGGGTCGTATTCGTAACGCAGCGGCAGGGCAACGTCAGGCAGCTTCACGCTGACGAGATCGCCGTTCGTATCGTAGGTGTAGTCGTAGATCTTGCCCGCGGGATCTGTAATCTCGTCGATGCGACCCTGCGCGTCGCGAGTAAACGCCACGGTCAGGTTGCCCGCACTGCTCGTGATTCCGTTTGGACCAAAGCTCAAGGTGTTGCCGTCAACGTTCTTGAGCGACTGGAGTTTTCCGTCTCGCGTCATCGTGTAGACGCGTCCATAGGGATCGGTGTAGGTGAAAACTGTCGGGTTGTAGTTGATATCAAGTGACAGGAAACAGATCACGCCGCTGGTTCCGGATCTGACGAGCAGACCGCAGCCATTCCCCGTGAGTTTGCCGAAGACGCCGGGTTCCGGCGTGTACAGCGGTTGGAACAGGAAGCTGAACGGGAAACCGAACGACTGTGGTGTGAACTGGAAGGTCACGCGTTTACCCGTATGCGGTTCAGTGATCGTGACGTCGTTATCCGGACTGACTTCGAGACGTGGCCCGGACATTTCGAGCGCCCAGCCAAAACCGAAATCCTTGTTCAGATTGCGCTCGAGACTGTCGTAGTGGCGTTCAATCGTGATCGGAATACCACTGACGGGCACGGTCAGGTCAGTGACAGACACGGTCACGCGGCCGGGTTTGTTTTCACCGGTAACGGTGATCATCACCTGGCTCACTTGCGTGTTGCCGTTTTGATCGGTAGCAGTGACACGAACGACGTAGTTGCTGTTAGCCAGCGTCGTCGTATCGATCGTGGCAAGGGTTGCTCCAGGCCCACCTTGCGCGCCTTCGACGAGTGTCGTCACTGCCGCCGGATTAGCCGCCGGCCAGTATTCGACCTTCACGTCAGTCAACGTCAGACCAGCGCCGACGGTGATCGGCACGGTACCGGTTACTGAGGCGCCGTTGAGTGGTGCACCGATCTGGCCCTGCGTTACCGGCGGTGATTGCGGCGTCAGTGTCCAGACCATCGATATCGGCGGCGTGCCGTTAACGTTGGCCGTGGCCGTGCTACGAACGAGCGCCGTGACCGTGTCGGTGCCGGGATTCGTGCCAGCGTAGGTAAATATGGCAATGCCGGAGGTATTAGTTACCGCACTGCCTGTGGTTGCGTTTGGTCCACTGACCGTGAACTCAACGCCGAAGTTCGCGAGCGGGTTGCCCGCAGAGTTGCGTAATGTTGCGCGCACCTGTTGCGGTGTGCCCGTTACGTATGGACCAGGCGCGACCGCAGCGAGTTGCAACGTTGCTCCAACTAGCGCTGGAGATGCGTTCACCGTGATCTGAATGTCATCGGAACCGACGCGATGCGTGTCGTTCGCCGACAATCGCAGCACGTACGTGCCGGGCGACGGGAACATCACACGAGTTACAGGGTTATTGATTTCGTTGAAGGTGACCGGACCTGGACCACTGACCTGCCCCCAGAACGTGTTCACCGGCGCACCTGTCGGAAAACCATCATCGGCAACCGTACCATTCAACTGGGCAGTATTCGGCAATGTGATCGTCTGGTTTGGACCAGCGTTGACTATCGGCGCCGCATTTGCCGGCAGCACCGTCACAGTCACATCGTCGCTTGCCGTCTCCAGTGAATCAGTTGCCGTGAGACGCAGGACATACTCGCCTGGGGCAGTGAAGCTGGCTTCAGTTACCGGAGAATTCGGTTTCGTGAAAGCGACGTCGCCCGGACCACTAACCTTCGACCAGTTAAGTGCGAGATTCACTCCGCGCGGGAAGCCGTCGTCACACGAATTGCCGCTAAGTTTCGCGAGGTCAGGCATTGTGACGGTTTGATCGCCACCCGCAAACGCAGTTGGCCCTTCGTTGCCGACCACGGGCAGCGTGAAACCGCTGGTGCCGACGCTGAGATCCAGGAGTATCGGCGACTCGCCACTCGCGGAGCGTTTGAAGTTAACCACAATCCGTAGGAACCGACCGTTCGCCACACTCGGATCCGCGCCATTCGTAACGACCTCTGCGGGACCGAACGTGGTGCCATTGGTGCTGCTCGCTACGGAGACTGTCAGCGAAGCGTCACCGCACATTCGTGCCGTCCAACCGATGCGTCCCCATTCAGCGCCCACGATTCCGCTGTCAAAAACCGTCGCCCACGTACCCGTGTTTGGCACACCGGACAACGTGCTGCCGGTCATGTCGCTGTAGTTGTAAAGATTGCCGCCGAGGTTGATCGTCGTGAAATCTACGGCGCCGATTCGCGTCACGCCGTCAGGTCCGAGTGGACCAAGATTCGGATCGATGCGAGACACAGTGCGGCTGTTGTGGTTCGTCGCCCAGATCTTTCCGCTGCCGTCAACGGCCACGCCAGTCGGACCGCTTTGCACGGTGATCGTGCCGACATACGTACCGTCGTTCTTCAAGTGACCGACAGTGCTGCGATTGAGCGAGTGGGCCACCCAGACGTGATCGTTCTTATCGACCACACAACCCTGCGAAAATGAATCGCCCTGGTTGAAGGTGCCGAGCAATGTTCCGTTTGGAGCAAACTTTCTGATCTGCCCGTTGCCGAACGACGTGTTCCAAACGTTTCCGCCGCTGTCGATACACAACCCGTAGCTCGGATGATTGAACCCGGTCCAGTTGGTGCCGTTCGCGCCGGTGAGTGGCTTACTCGTGTCCCAGCGCAACATCGGGTTCGACGACCAGATCACTCCGGCGGGATCGATCAAGCCGCCATAACCACCAAAGCCAACGGTCGGTTCTGCACGCTTGATCTGTCCGGTAATGCCATCCAGGAGATCGAAGCGGCGTCCACTCGTGCCGCTGACCCAGATGTCGTTGTCCTTGTTAACCGAGACGTGCCGCGTGCCGAACGAATTCACCTTCGTGTAGTGGATGATGCACTCGTCTGCCGCAGTCGAGACACCGCCATTGGTATTCGCGCCCCCCGCGTTTGTCCATGCACGGATGTCGTTGAAGCCCGTCGACGTATCGATCAGGCCGTTAGCGTTGCGATCCACACACTGGCCGTTCTCCGCCAGACCAATATGCACCACGCTGTTGCCAGCGCGGTTCGTGGCCCAGACGTTACCGTTTAGATCGACGGTCGTTCTCGAAGGATCTTTCGGCTGGCCGCTCGGCGAGGTGAAGTACTCTCCGATCACCTGACCGGTCTTCGTGTTGATCTTGACGATGGTTCCCTTTGAAGAGACTGCGACCCAGAGGAAGTCAAACTCGCGCGCCGTGTGATCCAGTTGCAACTGGTTGGCGACGTCGTGAACGACGTTGAACTGAGTTCCCAGATCGAAGTCAGCATCGGTCGTGTAGGTCCGCTCCGCGAACGGTTTCGGCTGAACAACGACCGTCATCTCGTCGCTCGCGCTTAGCTTGCCGTCTGACGCGGTTAGTCGCAGGACATACGTGCCCGGCACCGTGAAGATCGCCGTTGCATTCAGCACCGTCGAATCCGGAAATACGACCGGACCGGGACCACTTACAAAGCTCCAGGTTGTTTCGAGTGTTGAACCACGAGGCAGACCGTCGTCCGTGGCTGCGCCGGCCATGATCGCGACGCCGGGCAAAGTGATCACCTGATCCGGGCCGGCGTCCGCTGTCGGAGGCTGGTTCAGCAACACTGTGACGACCATCTCGTCGAAGACGGTGAATTCCGTGTCTGTCGCCGTGAGTCGTAACGTGTAGGTTCCGGGAGTCTGGAAAGTAGCCGTGGTCACAGGAGCATTCGCATTGCCGAACACCACTGGCCCCGGACCATTCGTGACACTCCAGGTTGATGTCACGGTACTGCCCTGCGGCATGCCGTCATCCGTGATCACGCCTTTCAGAAACGCGGGATCGGGTAGTTCGATTGTTTGATCCGGTCCGGCATCGACCGTCGGCGGCTGATTGTTTGGCACCACTGTCACCTTCAAGGTGTCGCTGGCGCTCAACTGCCCGTCAGACGCGGTCAACTTCAGGATGTACTCGCCCGCAGTCGTAAACGTGGCGTTGCTGATCGCCTCCGTCGGATCGCTGAAGACCACGGAGCCCGGTCCACTCACCTTGCTCCACGCGAGTGTCAACACACTGCCTTGCGGCAGACCATCATCGCTGGCCGTGCCGTTCAAGCTCACAGAGTTTGTCGGAAGC
>JBIOVO010000283.1:0-3846 GCA_044867735.1 Pyrinomonadaceae bacterium
TGAGCACGCAAGCCGCGAAGTTCGATCTGACGTTGACGCTGAGCGAAGGCAGCACGGGGTTACAAGGCTGGCTGGAATACAACACGGATCTGTTTGCGGCGTTGACGATCGCGCGTTTCGGGAAACACTTTGAAAGCTTGCTGGAAAGCATCGTGGCCGAACCGGGTAAGGCAGTCGGGGAGTTGGAAGTGTTGCAGCCTGCGGAGCGGCAGCAGTTGCTGAGAGAGTGGAATGAGACGGCTCGAGAGTATGCGGCTGCGAAGTGTGTGCAGCAGTTGATCGAGGAGCAGGTTGAGCGGCGCGCGGCAGCGGTGGCGGTGCGATATGAAGGAGACGAGGTCAGCTACCAGGAATTGAATCGCCGCGCGAACCGGTTGGCGCACTACTTAAGAGGATTGGGAGTCGGACCGGAAGTAGTGGTTGGGATCTGCGTCGAGCGCAGTATCGAAATGGTAGTGGGGCTACTGGGAATCCTGAAAGCGGGCGGGGCGTATTTGCCACTTGATCCAGCCTATCCGAAGGAGCGGCTGGATTTCATGTTGGCGGAGAGCGGCGCACCGGTGCTGGTGACGATGCCGGGATTGGGTGAGCAGTTGAACTTCAAAGGGCGCCAGGTGCTGCTCGATGACGAGGCGCTGGCCGAGGAGTCGGAACACAATCCGGAGTGCATTTCCGGTCCCGAGAATCTTTGTTACGTGATCTACACCTCCGGCTCCACTGGCCTGCCGAAGGGCGTCATGATCGCTCATCGGAACCTTGCAAATTTCTGCGCCGGCATCGATGACGTGTTAGGTACGGAACCGGGCGTGTGGCTGGCATTGACCAGCATGTCGTTTGACATCTCGGTGTTGGAGTTGTTGTGGACACTGAGCCGTGGTTACGAAGTGGTGATCGCGGGAGAGCAACGCGCGTTGACCGTGCCGTCTCGAGTTGAGAATTCAGTCGTCGATCGGAAGATGGAGTTCAGTCTCTTCTACTTTGCCAGCGATGGCGAGATTTCGGCTGAAGACAGATATGAGCTACTGATCGAAGGCGCGAAGTTCGCCGATCAAAACGGCTTTACTGCAATCTGGACTCCCGAGCGTCACTTCCACGAATTCGGCGGTTCCTATCCTAATCCATCCGTGACCAGCGCGGCGCTCGCTACGATCACCGAACGGGTGCATCTCAGAGCCGGTAGCGTTGTTTCTCCGTTACATAACCCAATCCGCATCGCCGAAGAGTGGTCCATGGTCGACAACTTCTCGAAGGGAAGAGTCGGAGTTTCCTTTGCTTCCGGTTGGCATGCCAACGACTTTGTGTTCGCCCCGGACAATTACAAGACCCGCCACAAGGTCATGTATCGAGATATCGAGATCGTGCGGGGACTCTGGCGGGGAGAAAGTCATCGTGTTCAAGGCGGCGCAGGTAACGAGATCGAAATCAAACTCCGCCCGCGCCCGATTCAACCTAAGTTGCCGATCTGGGTCACTGCTGCCGGCTCGCCGGATACTTTCCGCTCGGCTGGTGAAATTGGCGCCGGCCTGCTCACGCACCTGCTCGGGCAGAGTGTTGAGGACGTCGGACGAAACATCGACATTTATCGCAACGCCTGGAACGAAGCCGGACATCCAGGCGCCGGGCACGTCACACTCATGTTGCACGCGTTTGTCGGCGAAGACCTCGATGCCGTGCGCGAGAAAGTCCGTGGTCCTTTGACCAGTTACCTTAAGAGTTCGCTAAGCCTGATTAAGAACCTGGCCCAAAGCTTTGGTCGAAATCTGGACGAGGAAGTTTTGAGTGATGAGGATTGGAATGACCTCCTGGCTAAAGCTTTCGATCGCTATTTTGAGACCAGCGGCTTGCTGGGCACGCCTGCAAAATGCTTGCAGGTGATCAACCAATTGAAAGGAATCAAAGTTGATGAAGTTGCGTGTCTGATCGATTTTGGGGTGGACACAAATTCTGTCATGGCCTCCCTCCGTTACCTCGACGAGGTCAGGAAACTGAGTAACCAGAAGAGAGACGTAGTTACGATCGACTACTCAGTCCCGGCCTTGCTCGAGCGCCACAAGGTTACGCACTTGCAGTGCACACCGTCCCTTGCCAGTCTTCTCACCAATGACCCGCTGGCGTTTTCCGCGCTGTCCGTATTGGACACATTGCTGCTGGGAGGCGAGCAGTTGCCTCATAATTTGGCCCTCAGCCTTTTCAACTACTCGCTCCATACCTCCATTTTCAACATGTATGGCCCAACGGAGACTACGATTTGGTCCACCACCCATAAGCTCTCGCCATCGGCAACTTCGGTACCGATTGGCAGACCTTTGGCTAACACGCAGATCTATATCCTCAATAATCAACTTGCGCCGGCGCCTATCGGTGTGGCCGGTGAACTCTACATCGGTGGCGACGGCGTCGTCCGTGGCTACATGCAGCGTCCAGATCAAACATCCGAACGCTTTATTCCCGATCAGTTTAGCGAGCGACCCGGCGCGCGGCTTTATCGAACCGGCGACCTCGCGCGTTACCTGCCGGACGGCAGCATCGAGTGTTTAGGACGCGTGGACCAGCAGATCAAACTGCGAGGTTTTCGTGTCGAGCTCGGTGAGATCGAAGCAGTTCTGCGCGATCATCCGGCGTTGAGTGATGCCGTCGTGGTCGTGCGGCAGACTCCTGTATCCGATGCGTCGCAAGCCGATAGCCGGCTGGTGGCTTACGTTGTGGTGGCGCCAGGAAATTCTGTGACAACTGCGCAACTGCGCGAGCACATGCGAGAGCGGTTACCGGAGTACATGGTCCCGGGAGTGATCGAGGAGTTGGAAGCACTGCCCTTGACGGCGAATGGCAAGGTGGACCGGGCGAGACTGCCGGAGCCAACGGCGATGCGGCGAGAAGCAGGACAGGAGTATCAAGCGCCGCGCTCTCCGCTCGAAGCTGGCCTGGTGGAGATCTGGGAGCAGTTGTTGCGCGTCGAGCGAGTTGGCATTCGCGACAACTTCTTTGCACTGGGCGGTCATTCATTGCTGGCGACGCGCTTGATGTCGCGCGTGCGAGAGACGTTTGGAACACAGTTGCCGTTGCGACGCCTGTTCGAGCACCCGACGGTGGCGGAACTGGCGGAAGAGTTGGAGCGCACAATTAAGGAAGGAGACGAACAGGGCTTACCGGCGCTGGTGAAAGTCGGACGTGAGGAAGCGTTGCCGTTGTCGTTTGCGCCGCAGCGACTGTGGTTCTTGGATCAACTTGAGCCCGGCAGTACGGCTTACAACGTGCCGGGCGCGATCCGGATCAGTGGTGCGTTGGACGCGAGTGCGCTGGAACGAAGTCTGGCGGCGGTCGTGAACCGGCACGAGAGTCTGCGCAGCAGATTCGAAGAGCGCGAGGGACAACCGCGGCAAGTGATCGACGCGGAAGTAAAGATTGAACTGCAAGCGCTGAACCTGGGGGAACTGGAAGCGGAAGAGCGAGCAGAGAGAGTGCAGCAACTGGTGGCGGAAGAAGCGCAACGCGGCTTTGTGCTGAGTGCAGGACCGCTGCTGCGCGCGCAGTTGTTGCGGTTGAGTGAGAGTGAGCACCTGCTGTTGCTGACCTTGCACCACATCATCGCGGACGGCTGGTCAGTGGGGATCCTGATTCGTGAGTTGAGCAGTTTCTACCAGCGTGAAGTTGGTGTAGCAGGCGAAGAGCTGGAAGAGCTGTCGATCCAGTATGGCGACTATGCAGTGTGGCAGCGCGCATGGTTGCAGGGCGAGAAGCTGGCAGAGGAATTGGGTTACTGGCGGGAGCAGTTGGCGGGAGCGCCGGCAGTGCTGAGTTTACCGGCGGACCATGTACGTCCGGCGGTGCAGAGTTTTCGCGGGGGGC
>JBIOVO010000284.1:0-21470 GCA_044867735.1 Pyrinomonadaceae bacterium
GTTGCGCGAAGAAGCGATAAGGACAGTTGCCGTAAACACTCAGACCGCTCGCACTGTGGACGTAGTCAGGTCCAAACTTCTGCGCCAGCAGTTTGAGCAACTCGGGATCGGTGATCTCGCCGTCGTACGCGCCGAATCTCGGCCCGGCGCGCTGGCGCTCGATCTCGATGCGCCGCAACGCGGCATCACTGAGAAAGCCATCGTTACGTGCGAGCGTCAGCAAGCGTTTGATCCGAGGCTGCGGCAGCAGAGCGGCTTTTTCGCCATGATGAAGGTGTCGTTCCTGCTGACGCACGAGACCGGTTTTCATTTCGGCAGGACTCGACGCATCGGCCACATGCTTGCCGTCGTAATCGCGGCGAATTATTTCCGACTCGATCCTGAATGGTGCAATCGCGCGGCGTAGTTCGTCGATGTAATAAGAAGCGACCGTCTCCGTGTCATCTCCCAGCAACAGAGGGCGCGTGAGATAGAGACGCTCGGTCGCGCGACAGGCGACCTGATAAAAATAGTGTTCTTCTTTGAGCAGTGTGTTCGGTGAAATGTCTTCAAGCGTCAGGCCGTACTCTCTGAGCCGATCGCGCTCTTCGTGCGGATAGATCCAATCGCGCGACGCACTCAGCGGGAAACCACCTTCCACGAGACCTGCCATGAAGACTGCACGAAAGCGAAGCCCGCGAACGTCGGTCGCTTCAAGCACACGCAAACCGTTTCGATTCGGCGCGCCAAAGACTTGCGACTGTGCACCAAGCGAACGACGCACTTCCTGAAGGAACGTCGATAGACGAGTGGTCGTACCGTTGGCCGCGATATCGATACTCTTGATGGCGGCCACGAACGCGCGTCGCAGGGCTTCGAGCGCGTTGAAGTTGAGCATTACTTGCGGGAGTTGCTGCTCGTCAGTCGATTTACGAGCGGGTTCTGCAATCTGATCGCGAAAGCCGAAACGATCCAGCAGTTGCATTAACTCAAAGCGCAATTCGGTGCACTTGCCTTCGCGAGGCACTGCTAGCAGCAGCTCGGAGAATCGCTGGACCACGAGCGCGGTCCACGCGAGCGCGGCAGGATGAATGTCACGCGAAGGGCGGCGCTTTCTTTCCGCGCTTTTCTCTTCGAGTTTTGCTGTTTCGGCGTTCTCGAGATTGTCGGCGATGTCGGAGTCGCGATCGTGCCTTCCGGGATCGATGTTGAGAATCTCTTTGGTCGCCGCCGCGCCGGGAAGTTCGGTGAAGAGTTTGTGGGCCCGCGCGAGCCACGCGTTTACCGGCAGATCGCTGCCGACATACGCGAACGCATTCTCGAGCGCGTCCGCATCCCAGAAACCGATGCGGCAACGACTCTTCAAACGCGCCAGCGATTCGGGCGTGAGCGCATCAACATCCGCGCGCAACAAGTCGCCGTGGTTTTCATCGAAGCGCAACGAAAGAATGCGCAATTCCTCATCACTGAGCCGGAAGTATTCCGACTTGATCAGGTCCGCGATCTCTGCGATGCGAGTCGTATTCGGCTCTTCTGCCGAAAGACTTTCGAGCAACACCAGCAACTTCAAAGCAGCGCGATTCGCCGGCACGTCAGCCGCATCGATGCGCAACTCGAGATTGCACGGTAGCGATTCCTCCAGCAGCACACGCGCGATAGTCGAAGAGTAAGCAGCACGTTCGCGAACGACGAGCGCGATGTCGGCCAGATCATACTTCTCCAAATGCACGAGCCGCTTGATTTCGCGAACGATGGTGCGGATCTCAGTGTCGCGGTCGCCGCATTCGAGATAACGAATCTGTTTGGCGACAGACTCCGGGTCTTCCGAAATCTCATCCGACTTCAAAGGGTTGAAGAGATTCTCGCGCAACGAGGCCAACAGCCCGCTCGTCGCCGTGTAATCCTGCGTGTGCACGGTGTCGAACGTCGCGATGCTCTGCAGTTGTCCAATCGTCTCCTGAAACGGAACAAAGATTTCCGGATTGCTGTCGTCGTGATTCAGGTTGACGATCGTTTGCGGGAAACGCGGAATCAGTTGGCGCAGGATCTCACCTTGCACCGGAGTGAAATCGAAAAAGCCATCAATGATGAAGAGCTGAACGTTCGCGAGCCACGGGACGCGCACGAAGTGTTCATCGATCATGCCACGCAGGACCAAAAGAGCGCGTAACTGATCCATGTCTTCTTCCGTGAAGTGGTTTTGGTTCAGCAGTTCCGCGTAAGTTGAATAGATGAGGGCGATCTCTTTGTCGAAGTCGATCTGCGTGATGCCTCTTGGCTGTGAGTTGCCTTTTTCGATGTCTCGGGCTCGCGCAGTAAGGATCTCAACGAGCTCCGCCGGGGTTCGTGCGGCGCGTTCGATCTCGCCGACAAGTGTAGCGACGCTGTTCACGCATCCTTCGCGGGTAGCAAGCGGAGCGAGCGCTTTCAACTGGTTCGTCGCCAGCAACTGAAGCAGCACTTGCGAGATCAGACTTCGCTTCAACGGCAACTCGTCGCGATCGATCGGAATGCGCGGCGGTAGACCCTGGCCGTCTTCGTCAACCGCGGTATAAAGCACGCGTCTCACCAAACCACGGAAGAGATAGACGGGAAGGTCACCCCAAACGCCGCGATTACGGTTGCCGTCGAGAATACTCTGCGTAACTTGTTCGAGGAGCGGATACGACGCCGCGAGATAGATGAACGCGTCGCTTTGATTGGCGGCAACGAGTTTCGCGCAGCGCTCGATGAGTAGCGCGCGATTCTCGTTTAGTAGAGGGCCTAGCCAGATTTCGTTCAAAGCAGTGGACACAGATTACACAGATTACACGGATTATTTTCGTCTGTGTATCTGTGTAATCTGTGGATTATCTTTTTCCGTTTTTGGCGGTTTGCGCTTTCAAGAGGGGCAGATTGTCTTCGGGGAACAGTCCGCCTTCGTCAAAACTCAGCGGCCGGGCGGCTTTGTCGATGGGTTCCAGAATTTCGATCTCGTCGCCAGTGATTGCGCCACGCTCTTTAAAGCGACGAGCAGTTACGAGAACGCGCGATTCAAGTGAACGAACACCGCGGTTGTAAGACTCGAGCGCCTTGTCGAGACCGCGACCGATTTCGTCGAAGTGCCTGGTAAACGTGCGTAGACGATCGTACAGACTGCGCGCGAGGTTGCTGACCTCGTTCGCGTTTTCCGCCATCTGTTCCTGACGCCAGCCGTAAGAAATCGCTCGCAGCAAGGCAATCAAGGTCGTTGGCGTCGCGATAATGACGTTCTGGTTCACGCCGTCTTCGATCAGTTTCGGATCGTTCTCCAGCGCCGCACTGTAAAAGGTCTCACCCGGAAGAAACAGCAAAACAAACTCCGGCGTCGGTTGGACCGTGTCCCAATAAGTTTTGCGGCTAAGTGTGGTGATGTGTGTTCTTACAAGTCGTGCATGGTCTTTGAGTCTGGCTGCGCGAACCTCTTCATCGGTCGTCGCAATTGATTCGTAAAAGGCATCGAAAGGCACTTTCGAATCGATCACAATCGTGCGCTTGCCCGGGAGATGAACGACGACGTCCGGACGAATGCGACTCTCTTCGGTGGCGAAAGTTTCCTGTTCGACGAAGTCGCAATACTGGAGCATGCCCGCCATTTCAACCACGCGCTTCAACTGAATCTCGCCCCAACGACCTCGAACATGCGGCACGCGCAAGGCTTTGACGAGGTTGCCGGTCTCGGATTGCAGTTGCGAATGCGATTGCGCGAGGACTTTTACCTGTTCACGCAATTCGGAGTAGGCGCCGGCGCGGTTCTTTTCGAGTTCGCCGATCTTGCCGTCGACCTTTTCCAGCGATTCCTTGAGCGGCTTGATCATTTCGTCGATGGCGTTTTGACGCCGATCGAGATCGCTCTTAGCGGTCTGCTGAAAAGTTGAGAGGTTCTGTTTGGCGAGATCGAGGAACGAGCGGTTGTTGTTTCGTAAAGCGTCGGCGGAGAGTGCCTTGAAAGCGTCTGCAAGTTTCTCTTCAGCGCTACTCAGCAGCGCGAGTTTTTCCTGACTGGTTTTGCGTTCCTCTTCGAGACGTGTTTGCAGTGTCGAGACGTTAGCGAGGCTGCGCGCGTACTCGGCGCGCAGTTCGTTGACATACTCTTCTTCGCGTTCGAGTGCCTCGCGGAGTTCGCGGAGCTGGTTTTCCTTGCCGGCGAGACGTTCAGTCAGGGTGGCGCGTTCGGTTTCACCTTCGGCGCGGCCACGATCGAATTCGTATTTGAGCTTTGTGCGAGTGATGAACCAGAGGGAAAGAGTGCCGACGGCAAGGCCTACCGCCAACATCGACACCGGGAAGACGATTTCCATGCGCGGGATTGTAGCATATCCACTATCTTGGTTGTCCGATCATTCAAGACCGCAATTAGGTGGGGTTTTAACCACAAAGACACTAAGACACAAAGCTAATTAATAAAAACCTTCGTGTCTTTGTGCCTTTGTGGTGAAAATCATCGCCCGAAGCTGGCGACCATGCGCTCGTAAACCTTCCGCGTCACGCGCACGTCATTGAGATTGTATTCGCGAATCAGTTCGAGCCGTCCCGCCTGGTAAAGATCGAAGACCTTGCTCCCCTCCACATCCGCCGTCTTGCTCGACTCGATCCCCAACGCCCACGCGATGTCATCGAGACTGACATGACGTTTCGCGCCCAGCCACCAGCGATGCATCGTGTCGAACACGCCGCGGACGTTGTACTCACCGAGATTCACCCACGGCCTGACCTGGATCGAGTGCGCCAGGCAGCGCTGAAAAATGAACGGCAGATCAAACCCGATGATGTTGTGCCCGACAAGTTCATCGCAATCGACGTCAAAATCTTTCATGAAGCTGACGAATTCCTGCAACGCTCGCTTTTCGTTTACTTCAAACCCATCCTGATCGATCCCAAACACATGCTCGCTCAACTCCGGACCCAGCCCCGGAAACTCCAAACCCGGAAGCGGTCCGACGTGCAGGGCGATCGACAACACTCGACCCGAGGTGGCGCTTAACGCACCGAGCGCGTAAACACGCTCTTCTTCCGCGGCGATGTCTTCGAGGTAGCGCTGCTGTTGTTCGACTCGCATGTTCCCGAGCCGCGCTTGCCGCTCGAGTTGCGGGCCCACGCGCTCGCGAAACTCCGGCAGCGTGATGGTCTCGATATCGAAAGTGTAGGCGCGCGGAAGTTGTGGTTCGGCCTTTTGATGTTCACGATACTGCTCGATCGTAACGGGGCGGTATTCAGCGACCACAAACTGCGAGCGATCCTGAAAGGTATCGAGTTTTCCCGTGATGCCCCAGAGACCGGGCTTGATCTCTTTTTGAGTCTCGAGGACTTCGCCCCAGATCTTGAGCGCGATCGTGCCGGTCGAGTTGCGCGCGGAAGCGTCGATGAAGAGCCGGCCCTGTTGCGTTCGGCGCTCGCGAACGGAAGTGACGAGGACGATCAGCCAGAGGTCCTCGCCGTGGGGAATTTCGGGGATTGGGATGTTGCCTCTCATCGCAAAGAATAGGTCTTATAGGACGAATAGGACCTATTTTGAAAACCTTTGGACTTCCGCTGACATCCGGCCCGTCAGCATGAGCGCGATCATCTTGTAGTCGCCCATGAACGACCATAGCGGATATTTGAACGTCGCCGGCCTGTTCTTCTCGATCAGAAAATGCGCGAGCCAGGCGCAACCGTAGCCCGGTACGAAGCCCAGGAAGAACAGCCACCACTTTCCGATCGCGATCAGGTAGATCAACAACGTCAGACCCGCGGTTGTCCCGATCAAATGAACCAGCCGAGTCGCGGGTCGGCTGTGTTCCGACACGTAAAACGGCCAGAACTCGGCAAACGATTTGTAACGTTCGTCACTCATTCGAAGAGCTGTGCGAAACTCTCATGCCCGACCGGCTCAACCTCAGCCAGCGATAAGATCTCCCCAACGTGTTCCACCTGGCTCATGCCGACCAGCGCCGTTGTGATTCCAGGAGTTGAGCGAACGAACTGAACCGCTGTCTGCGCATCGGTAGCCAGGGAACCGAGCGGCCGGCGCACTTCATCCGGCAACCCTCGCGCGACCCGCCCCTGCAACATCGACGCACTCGCTACCGCCGTCACGCCCAATCGTGCCGCCGCCTCGAGAACATTTATCGATTCGCCTTCAAGCGTTTCATTCGCCAGCGAAAGCGCTTCTGACATGGCGAGATTGAACGGCAGTTGAATAAAGCGAAAGCCATGATCGTTTCCACCGATCTGACTTGCGAGCTCCACCATCTGCACGAGCGAGTGATGTTCGCCCGCATCCGCCGCGACCCGAAAGCCATTCCACGTCGCAACACCATAGTACGCGAGTTTGCCCTGTTTTCGGTTTTCTTCGAGACGCTCGAAAGCGAGTTTCAAACGACCGAAAAACTCAGGCTTTGGGATCTGTCCTAACTGCGATTCCGGATTGTGGATGTAATAAACGTCCACACACTCGAGACCCATGTTTTGCAGCGACTGGTCGAGCTGGTTTTGGAGGTAGGCGGGCGTCATGCAGTGCATGCCGACGAAATCGTCGAACCGTGCGATACCGGGTTCGACGAAAGTCGCTTCCAGATACTCACGCACGTTCCGCGGCGGCGATCCATCGAACGGAAAGTAGCCGCCCTTGGTGCAAATGACCAGTTCCTCGCGGGCAAAGCCCTGCTCGCTTGTGAGTGCTTTCAAAGCGGCGCCGATGGAACGTTCGCTTCGTTGAAAACGATAGTTCGCGGCCGAATCGATCACGTTCGCGCCGAGTTGCACTGCACGCATCACGGCGGTCGTGTAGTTGATATCGGTGGCCTCGTCAGCGTTGCCGAGGTAGGTGCCGATGCCGATCGACGACAGCACGAGATCGTGTTGCTCACGAAAGTGATGCTTCGCAGCGCGGCCAGCGAAACGAGCGCGATAGCGTTGTGTGCCTTCAGCGGTGGCGCAAGTTGTCATTTGCAGCGGATGTTAGCACGTGGTACGGGAGATTGTTGAAAGGGATTTCTCACGCAAAGACGCAAAGACGCAAAGTTAAGACCTGCGGCTGCGGAAGGTCTAACTTTGCGTCTTCCTTTGCGCCTTTGCGCCTTGGCGTGAGAAATCCTCACTGGCATGTTAGTTTGTGATGCCAATGCCACTCAGAACGAAATCTTCGCTCGACATCACTGACGAGGCGCTGAACGAGATCTCCGCAGCCGCATCGCAGCTTGTTGCCGAATACCTGGCCACCATCGGCGAGCGTCCGGTTAATGCTCCAAATTACGCCGGCAAGACTCGAGGATCGGTAGACGTCAAACTCTCGACCGAAGGTGTTCCACTGGACCAACTTATCTCCGAGTGCCGCACGATCATGGACCTGAGCCGGCACAACGGCCATCCACGATTCTTCGGCTACGTCGCTTCACCATCGACACCGATCGGCGCGTACGCTGATCTGATCGCTTCAGCACTCAACGCAAACATCACTTGCTGGCGCTCAGGCGCTGCGGGCACCGAGATCGAGCGCATGGTAGTGCGTTGGCTGGGAGTTTTGATCGACTACGACGACGATTCGAAAGGGCTCTTCACCAGCGGCGGCTCGATGGCCAACATGATTGCCCTTCTGATTGCGAGCCGCCGGAAGTCGGAACGCAACACTTCGCGGATTGGACTTTGGAATTCGGGACCGCCAATGACGCTTTACGCGTCTGAAGAAGTTCACATGTCGATTCCGAAGGCGGCCGACATTCTCGGTTTCGGGCGTGACCAGGTTCGGATAATCGCCTGCGACGATCGGCAGCGAATGCGCGTTGACTTACTTCGCGATCGCATCGTCGTGGATCAGCGTGAAGGCTTGAGACCGTTTTGCGTCGTCGGAAGCGCAGGGACGGTCAACACGGGCGTCGTCGATCCGCTCGAAGAGATCGCGAAAGTTGCGAGCGAGTTTGATCTTTGGTTTCACGTTGACGGCGCGTACGGTGCGCCCGGCGTTTTGGACGACAGAAAGAAACAACTTTTCGCGGGCTTGGATCGCGCGGATTCAGTTTCACTCGATCCACACAAATGGCTTTACGTTCCGGTTGATGCAGGATGTCTGCTGTTTCGCGACTCCGCGGCGGCGATGGCGGCGTTCAGCACGGAAGACGCCGACTACATCAAGACGCACGGTTACAGCGACGATGAGGCGTTTGCGTTCTGGGATTATGGCGTCGAACTGTCGCGGCGGTTTCGGGCACTGAAGGTCTGGCTGACGTTGCAGTACTACGGCAGCCACCGGATCGCTCACGCCATCAGCGAAGATATTTCGTTGGCAGCGTATTTCGGAGAAGCGATCGCTGAGGCTGAAGACTTTGAGCTGTTGGCGCCGGTGGAATTGAGCATTTGTTGTTTCCGATACGTTCCTTCGCGAGGGATGAGTGACGCCGAACTCGATCGATTGAACGAAAAGATCATGGGCGTGGTGCAGAAAGGCGGGCGCGCTTACTTGTCGAATGCGACGGTGAACGGACGATTCGCGTTAAGAGCATGTATCACCAACTTCCGCACAACGAAGACCGACATTGACCAGACGATCGAAGTCATTCGGGAGGCGGGAAAGAGTTTGAACCACAAAGACACTAAGACACAAAGTTTAAATTAATTATTTAGTGTCTTTGTGTCTTAGTGGTTAATAAATCGAACGAAGATGGCGCCCTACGATAACGAACTCCGCATCGCTACCGCGCTCGCACGCGAGGCCGGTGCGGCGATCCTCGAACAGTACAAAGGCCCGATCCGCATCGAACAAAAGAGGTACGAAGACGACATCGAACCCGTCACCCAGGCCGACCGCATCGCCAACGAACTGATCGTCACGCGGCTCAAGCACGAATTTCCTGACGATGGAATCCTCGCCGAAGAGTCAGTCGATACGAAACGCCGACTCGAAAAAGCCCGCGTTTGGATGGTCGATCCACTCGACGGCACCAACGGCTTTATCGACGGTAACGGCGATTTTGCGGTGCAGATCGGTCTTGCTGAAAACGGCGAATGCGTACTCGGTGTGGTTTATCAACCACTCACCGGCACTCTCTATCGTGCAGTCCGCGGCGCGGGTAGCTGGATCGAGCGCCCGCACTTTGAGCCTCGAAGAGCGCACGTTTCAGACGTACACGATCTTTCCAGCATGCGACTCGCCGCGAGTCGCTCACATCGCAGCCCACGCATGAACAAAGTCGTCCAACGATTTGGGTTTCGCGAAGAAGTCCAGCGCGGCTCGGTCGGAATCAAGGTCGGATTACTGGTGGAACGGCAGTGTGACGTTTACATTCACCTTTCGCCCCGAACGAAGCAGTGGGACACTTGCGCGCCGGAAGTGATTTTGACCGAAGCCGGCGGGCGCGTCAGTGATCTTTTTGGCTATCCTCTCAATTACAATGTCCCGGAAGTTCAGAACCGTAACGGACTCATCGCCAGCAATGGCGTGTCTCACGACCAGATAATCGAAACGCTCGCTCCGCTGCTGAAGGAGTTCGGCAGAAAACGAGTTTGAAGCTATGACCCGGCACAAACCTTTTCTCACCTACTTCATCTTTTGTGCGGTACCCCTGCTTCTGCTGGCCGGGCTCAACTACTGGCGCGGGCTCCAGACGCTTCATTCCACGCTAAGCACGGTAGCTCAGGACGACCTCAACTCGTTCAACGTCGCGGTCGATGATGTAGTGCGCCGGCAGGAGGCTGAGATGTTGCGCTTGCCTCTCGACGCGAGCGTGCAGGCCCTCGTCAACAAGACCGCAACCGATTCCACTTTCCTTCACTCGTTCGTCGATCATGATGGACCATTTCGACGGCTCACCGTGTTTGATCTCAATCGACAACCAGTCTGGGACCGTCCACAAGACAGACAGGATCCTTCCAGCAGACCCGCACCCGACGTACCACAACCGGATCCGAGCGTGTGGACCGTGCAGGGCAACCAATTGTTCGAACGAGCCGGGACCAACAACACGATTGAATACACCGTTCGACTTCACGATCAAACGGGCGCCAATAATCTCGGCGCGATCGTCGGCGTGCTCGACGTGGGATACGTGTTGTCGCAGGCCGCACGCGGTCTCGAGACTGCTACTAACCGTGCAAACACGCAGGGCGCGATGGTCCTTGTCGTCGACCAATCAGGCAAACTCATTTACGATTCGCAACGAGGCTACAAACAACTAAACACCAGTGAAGTATTGCCGGGTTTCGACTCGATCTCGAGTGCGATGGCCGCTCATCAAAGTGGCCTGGGTGAATTCAGCTTGCAATCAGGCCCGAAGTATCTGGCTGCTTACTCGCCGATTCCGAAGTTGAACGTAAGCGCCGCTGTAGCGCGCAGTCGCTCCGATTCCACTTTCAATGCGCACCTTTGGGGACTGGCCGGAATCGTGTTCGCTCTGGCTGCGTCGTTTGCCGGCTCGCACGTGCTCCAGCGTTACGTGCAAACACGATCTCGCGGCATCGCGCGCGTCCGCGAAGACTTGTCGGCGATCGCAAAAGGTGAACTGGACCGTCGCATCATTCTGCAATCAAGCGACGATGCGCGCGGTATCGCCGACAACATCAACGTCGTCACCGAACGTCTGCGCGCACAGATCGCGCGCGAGGAAGAGTCGCGCCAGTTTGAATCGTTCGTGCGGCTTTCGGCCATGCTGACGCACGATCTGAAAAACGCGATCGAAGGACTTTCCCTCACCGTCGGCAACATGGAAAAACACTTCGACAATCCACAGTTTCGCGCCGACGCAATGAAAGGCCTGACGAGCGCGACTGATAAATTGAAGGCACTAGTCGCGCGCCTCTCAAGACCGCTAACCAGCCTCAGCGGCGAGCACAAGCGCCCGACCAACGTCGATCTCGTGCCGATCATTCAACGAGTGATCTCCCTCTCCGCCGAGCCCCTTCGTGGTAAACACACGATCGTTCTCCGGCTGCCGCCGACTCTGCTCGCCTATGTCGATGCAGTGCGAGTCGAAGAGGTGATCGAAAACCTCGTCCTCAACGCGCTCGAAGCGATGGTCGACAAAGGTGGCACGCTCACCATCGAGGGGAGCCAAACTCCCAAAGGCCAACCAATGTTTTCCGTTAGCGATACCGGGCGCGGGATGAGCCGCAGCTTCATCGAACACCGGCTCTATCGTCCGTTCTCCACCACTAAACGAACCGGTATCGGTCTCGGACTCTACACCTGTCGCGAAGTGATCAAGGCCAGTTCGGGCTCGATCGAAGTCGAGTCAGTCGAAGGCGCTGGAACGACTTTTCGCGTCGTGCTACCATCGATTCCACACGACAGGCGTAGCTAAAGAAGGGGCACGGCAACCCTTTGGCATACCCGTTACGCCCGTTCCTCTTGCAGTATCTGCCCAGGTGTTCTCGTAGTAGGCGCACGTGTGCAACCACGTCTCGTTTGGCTGAAGCCGGATTTTGTAAGATGAGCGCTCAAACACAGCCCAAAGGTACGGTTCTCGTTGTCGATGACGACGACGCAGTGCGCAGTGGACTCTACTGGGCGTTGACGTCGGATTATCAGGTGTTGCAGGCATCGTCGCGGGAGGAAGCGTGCAGCTTGATCACCGAGGAAGACATCGAGGTCGTCGTGAGCGATTTGCATTTGCCGCCAAACGTAGACGACATCGCCGAGGGTTTGGCTTTGATCGATGTGGCGCGGTCTCAGGATCCGCCGTTACAGGTTGTGGTGATCACCGGCAGCGATTCGAAACGCGCCGCACTCGAAGCGGTGAGGCGTGGCGCGTACGGCTTTTTTGAAAAGCCACTCGATCCGGCGGAACTGCTACACATCGTGAGCCAGGCTGCGCGCATGCGGCAGTTGGAGATTGAGAACCGGCGACTGCGTGAAGAGTTATCGCGCCCGCCCGGTTTCACGCATTTGATGGGATCGAGTCAGGCGCTCGAACGCGTGCTGAAGCAGGCGCGGTCGGTGGCGGCCACGAGCGCGACGGTGTTGTTGAGTGGCGAGAACGGCACGGGCAAGGAGATGCTGGCGCGTGCGATTCATCAGGAGAGTCCGAGAGCGAATGGTCCGTTTGTGGCGGTGAGTTGCGCGGCGCTGCCTGAGTCGTTGATTGAATCGGAGTTGTTTGGTCACGAAAAGGGCGCGTTTACGTCAGCAACGCAGATGCACAAGGGCCGTTTTGAATTAGCCGATGGCGGAACACTGTTTCTCGATGAGATTGGGGATCTGAGCGCGGCGGTTCAGGTAAAACTGTTGCGCGTGCTTCAGGAACGAGAGTTTGAGCGAGTCGGGGGAACCAAGACGTTAACCGTTGACATCCGCTTGATCGCCGCCAGCAATCGAGATCTGGAGCAGGAAGTTGCTGCAGGACGTTTTCGGCAGGATTTGTATTTCCGTCTCAACGTTGTTCCGCTTCACTTACCACCGCTGCGTGAACGGCCGGACGACATTCCGCTCCTGGCCGCGCACTTCGCCGGGAAGTCAGCGCAAAAGTATGGACAACAGACGCTCGAGTTGGAGCCTGGACTGGTTGAGGTTCTGGTGGATTACGAGTGGCCGGGAAACGTGCGTGAGTTGGAAAATTTGATCGAACGACTGGTGTGTTGAGTAACAGCTCGACACTCGGACTCGAGTTTGTACCGGAAAAGATGTTGCGTGCACTTCCGGGCACAGCGCCCGGCGACGAGAATACTCTGGAGGGTGCGGTTGAAGCAGTGAAGCGCCGGATGATCGTGAGCGCGTTGCAGTCTGAAGGTAATAAAGTCGCGGCGGCGAAGAAACTGGGGATCAGCCGGTCGTATTTACACAAGTTGATTAACGAGTTTGATATTTAGCCGCGTTTGGACAGGATTAACAAAATGAGCAGGATGTTTTCTTATCCTGAACAATCCTGTAATCCTGTCAAGGGGCTTGAACCTTTCCCGCCGTTAAGCCATCATGCCCGTTTTGTGTCGTAGTGCTTTTTAGCGATCCCATATAAAGAGGCAAAACAAATGACCCGAAATCAGAAGATTGCTCTCGGTTGTGGTGGTGCAGGATGTTTGGGACTGATCGTGGTTGCGGTTGCAGGTGTGCTGATCTATTACTTCGCTTACCGCGCGGCCCCGTACCGCGATTACAATTTCAACACCTCCACGAACCGGAATTCCAATTCAAACGACAACTCGGATTTCACGACCAACAGGAACGATAACACCAACGACAACTCGAATTCGTCGAGCTCTTCGTCAACATCCGCGAGTTCAATGTCGGAAGACGCTAAGCACAGGCTGTATCACGCCGCTTTCGTTACTCGGGACGAGGCGTTGATTAGGCGCGTCTCGGTTAAGCTTGGCTTAATGAATGAGGACTTTACACCCGGTGAAGAGATGGCACAGTTCCTCGGTGCACATGCTGTCTGGACATTCAATAATACCGAATTCATTGAAACAGTGAGCACGCCAGCAAAGGCGCGTGCGTATGTAGATGAGAATTTCCCGAATTAGATTTTAGAAATGGATCCTTCCCGCATTCGCAATTTCTCCATCATCGCTCACATCGATCATGGCAAGTCGACGCTCGCCGACCGCCTGCTCGAGTTGACCGGGGCTCTGTCCGAACGCGAGATGTCCGATCAGGTGCTCGATAACATGGATCTTGAACGTGAACGCGGCATCACGATCAAGGCCCATGCTGTCCGACTCGATTACAAAGCCCGGGACGGGCAGGACTATGTTCTGAATTTGATCGACACGCCGGGGCACGTCGATTTCTCGTATGAGGTTTCGCGATCGCTGTCGGCGTGCGAAGGCGCGTTGCTGATCGTCGATGCTTCGCAGGGAGTGGAAGCGCAGACACTCGCCAACACCTACCTCGCGATTGAAAACAATCTGGAACTGATTCCGGTAATCAACAAGATCGACCTGCCCGGCGCAGAACCTGAAAAGGCGATCGAGCAGATCGAACACTTCATCGGACTCGAAACACACAACGCGATCCTCACGAGCGCGAAGACTGGCGAAGGCGTGGCGGACGTGCTCGAAGCAATCGTTCGCGACATTCCGGCGCCAAAAGGAGATCCAACCGCGCCGCTCAAGGCGTTGATCTTCGACTCCTGGTACGACTCGTACCGCGGCGTGATCGTGCTGTTTCGCGTTATCGACGGCACGATTCGGCCCGGGATGAAGATCCGATTCTTCAATGCGAATCGCGATTACCACGTGGAAACGCTCGGCGCGAATCGACCAACGCCGACGCCGATCAGCGAGTTGAGCGTGGGCGAAGTAGGATTTCTGACGGCGTCGATCAAAACCGTAGCCGACGTTCAAATTGGCGACACGATCACCGAAGCCGCGAGACCGACAAAGGAACCTTTTCCGGGTTACCAGGAGATCAAGCCGATGGTGTTTGCCGGCTTGTATCCGGTTGATACGGTGCAGTATGAGGAGCTGCGCGACGCCCTCGATAAGCTGCGCCTCAACGATGCGTCGTTCTTTTACGAACCGGAGTCGTCTACGGCGCTGGGTTTCGGTTTTCGTTGCGGTTTTCTCGGCTTGCTGCACATGGAGATCGTGCAGGAACGGCTTGAGCGTGAGTTCAACCTCGATCTGATCACCACCGCGCCGGGCGTGCGCTACATCGTGACGACTACTGACGGCGAGGTTGCCGAGATCGATTCGCCGGCGAAGATGCCCGATCCGGGACGCATTGCGAAGATCGAGGAGCCCGTGATTCGCGCCGTTATCCTGACGCCCGACGAGCATCTCGGCGGTATCCTGCCGTTGCTCGAAGAGAAGCGCGGCATGCAAAAAGGATTTGAATACATCACTTCGAATCGCGTGATGCTCACTTACGAGTTGCCGCTCAACGAGATCGTGCTCGACTTTTACGATCGACTGAAATCTGTGTCGCGTGGTTATGCTTCGCTCGACTACAACCTCGCCGGCTATTGGGAGAGCGACTTAGTGAAGCTCGACGTGCTGGTCGCAGGTGAGCCTGTTGACGCGTTGTCGTTGATCCTGCATCGCAGCACGGCACAGCCGAAGGGTCGCGCGTTGGCCGAGAAGATGAAGCAGTTGATTCCGCGACAACTGTTCGAAGTTCCGATTCAAGCCGCAATAGGAAACAAGGTGATCGCGCGTGAGACCGTCAAGGCGCTCGGGAAGAACGTGATTGCGAAGTGTTACGGCGGCGACATCACGCGCAAACGCAAGCTGCTGGAGAAGCAGAAAGAAGGCAAGAAGCGGATGAAGAAAGTCGGCCGCGTCGAGATCCCCCAGGAAGCGTTCCTGGCAGTATTGAAAGTAAATGAGTAACCGCGATCCACAGATTACGCAGATTACACAGAATCATCTGCGTAATCTGTGTAATCTGCGGAAAGAGCATGAGTTGTTGCTGTGTTGTGCGCGGACGACGGTGGCGCCCGAGGTGGTGGCACGGCTAAGAGAGCTTGCGGCCTCGGAGGTTGATTGGGAGTACCTGTTTTTAATCGCGCGGCGCCATGCGGTGGTGCCATTGCTTTACCGGCAGTTGGACAATCACGCGGCTGATCTCGTTCCCGCCGATCAGCTCTCGCGGCTCAAAAAACACTATCTCGAAAACTCAGCGCGCAACACCCTGCTCACTGCCGAACTTTGCCGGCTGATCGATCTTTTCGCCGCCGCAGGCATCGAAGCAGTTCCTTACAAGGGTCCACTACTCGCCCTGTTCGCGTACGACAACCTCGCGCTACGTCGCTTCGTTGATCTCGACGTGATCGTCAAAAAGACTGACGTTCTGAAAGCAAGAGAAATCCTGCTGGACCAGGGTTACACTCCGACCAGGTCTCTTTCACTCACTCAACAGGAACTACTACTGCGCACGCAACACAATCTTCAGTTCTCTCGTGACAACCACCGGCTCATCCTCGAACTGCACTGGGAAGTGGCGCCGCATCTCTTTGCCTCGTCTGTTAGCGCCGACAAAGTTTGGAGCAACCTGGTAACGGTCGATCTCAACGGCACGAAAGTAAGAGCACTCGCAGTCGATGATCTTCTGTTCTCGCTCTGCGTTCACGGTTCGCGCCACTTGTGGGAACGTTTGAGCTGGATCTGCGACGTGGCCGAGTTGATTTCGCGGCATCGATTCGACTGGTCTGCGCTTTTGCAACGTGCCGAGCAGTCAAACACCGAGCGGATGTTTTTGCTGGGACCGCTGCTGGCGCAAAAGCTCCTGGACGCGTCATTGCCGGACGAAGTGAAGCAGCGCTGTGACAACGACAAGCAGCTCGACTCGCTCGCCGCAAACGTTATCGAGCACCTCTTCAACGGCGCCACTCACGTGCCCGCCACATCACGAGAGATCTTCAAATACAACATCGCCGTGCGGAAGTCGCTGAGCGCTCGCGCACGCTACCTTGTCCACATGCTGCGACCCACCGACAGCGATCTCGGCGCGCATTCATTTCCGCGCGGCTTCGGCTTCGCCTACTATCTTATGAGGCCGTTTCGGCTACTTTTCAAACCGGGAATCGAGTAAAACAAAATTTGACGTATTTTTTTGCCCGTGTTAGGTTTCACGCTAATTGGGGCGCGCGTCAGTCGTCTAAAGTAATAACGCTCATCATCGAAAAGGAATAAGGTAAGACTTGAAACGCACGGTTCTCTGTCAATATGCCAAGTGTACGGCCCTTGCTGTTTTGATTGGCCTTGTTTCGTTTACGAACGCGCGCTCGCAGAAGCCCGCGACGGCGGAAAACAATTCAAAGACTTCCACCCCGGAATCATTTGCCAGGGATTCGAAGGATAAGAAGGCTGCGAAACCGGCGTTCACGTTGACGGTAAAAACGCGACCCATTCTGAACATCTCGCTCAAAGCGGAAAAAGCGAAGATGAGCGAAGTCGCGCAGGAATTATCAAAGAAACTGAAGACTCCGATATTTCTCGGACAGGCGCGACAAGATGAGCCTATCTCGATCGAGTTTAGCGAGCTGACATTTGAACCAGCGATGCAGTTGATGGCGCCGACCGTCTTCGTGGATTACGAAATCGAAACTGGTTCAACCGCGCCGCCGAAACCGCTCGGGATCTACTTCTACGATCTCAATCAAGGCGAGCCACCGCTGACCACGGTCGTAAACGGCGTGGCGCAGTCGATGCTGATCGAGGGCAACACGGAAGACGGAGTCAACACCGGATCGGACGAGCAGAAGAAAGACGAAGAACCACCGCTCAAGATTTTTTATCAAAGCTACCACTTGAGTATAAAAGCCAAAAAGCAACCGTTGTCTCTGGTGCTGCTCAAGATTGGAGAGGAACTGGGTATTCCGGTTGATCTTCAGGACGAAGGTGCTGTCCTGGTTGATGCTGATATCTCAAAACTCCCTGTAGAGGATGCTGTTCGGCAACTGTCCCCCAACATTCGGCTCTTCGTGCGGGCCGATCTGACACGCGCTGAAAGACGAGTGCTGCGGTTGGTTCTCAATGGGCCGCCAAAGACGACTCAGCAGACCCCTTGAACCATTTGCAATACACTTGATCGATCACATGGTCCACTTTTTTGTGTTGCCACGAAGTCGTTCAAGAACATATATTAAGCAACACTACCGCGAGGAGGCGGCTAAACCTTGGCTATGCAAAACGAGATTATTAAAGAAGAACTGGCTGTTAACGGGAACGGTGAAGTGAGTGAAGGTAAGAAGGTGTTTGTGGAACCTGCAATCTCCACTCCGGTTGATGTTCTTGAAGCAACCACGTTCTTCCAGGCAGCAACAAGCGGCGCGACCAACTAACCCATAGAAATTCCGGTTGCATGGAAGTTATTCGGGTCCTTGACCGGCCGGCGTCCCAAGGCTTTTATGCGGTCGCCGGTCGGTTGCTATTTGTCGAGAGTACAGATCTCCGATTAGGTACCCTGATCGAACGACTTTTTGCGGGTTGGCAACTCACACCGGTCACTTCTCCCGCAAATTCCCCTGATATTCACATCACATTTCGCTGCGGCGAAACACCGCCGCAAATCCCGGCAGACTTAAATCAGTTTGAGATCGCTGAAGGTGGACGATGCTTCACCGACGGCGCGGATTACTATCTCGCGCTCGGCAACTCCGTGCTTCAGCTTCGGAATGCGACCCCTATCACGGTCAGTATTTCTCTGCGTGATCTTCCCGCGGCGGAAGATCCGCTGTTGGCTCGCGTGAGTTCGTTTGCGGTCTGCGCTGCGTTGAGACGTTTCGGATTGTTTGAACTTCACAGCGCGGGCGTGGTCCATCCGGAGAGTGAGAAGGGCGTGCTCATCATCGGACCATCTGGCAGCGGGAAGTCGACGTTAGCTCTGCAATTGACGCTCGCGGGTTGGCCGTACCTCTCCGACGACGAACTACTACTGAGTTTAGTTGATGACGTGGTCCAGGCGCGCGGGTTTCGGAATTTCTTTGCCGTTACGAGCGCAACTGCGTCGGCTGTTGGCATCGATAAGATCGCGGGCGTTTCAGAACGAGCGAAGATGTGTTTTGAACCAGACGCTGTTTTTGGGTCGTCGCAAAGAACCAGCGCAGTGCCGGGCACGCTGTTCTTCGTTGGTCTGAGTGGGAAAGACACGACTGAGGTCGTGAAACTGACGCAGGCAGAAACGATGACGCGGTTGATCCGTTCGTGTCCCTGGGCCACTTACGACACCGCGATCGCAAGTGCTAACCTGAACGTCCTTTCGAAACTGGCGCGACAGACGAGCGCCTTTGATCTTCGCGCTGGTCGTGACCTGCTCGAACCGAATTACGCTTCAGAGTTGCTGTCACGCTACGTCGAGGCATGAGAGATGGAGACCGACACCACGTTCGGCGGCGAATATGGTCCACAGCGTTTGAGCGTGGAGTTGGCCAACATCTGCAATCTCCATTGTAGTTATTGCTTCCGCGCGGACGAGAACCTCTACAGCTCGCATGCCGAGTTCTTTTCGATCGATCTCCTGCGCCGCATCATCGACGAGGCACGCGTAACCGCAAACGTTACCAGCATCAGTTTTACCGGCGGCGAACCGACGCTTCATCCTGCCTTTGCAGAAATCTTAAAAGTCATCGCTGATGCGGGCCTGAAGGTGAGTTTCGTGACGAACGGCTGGCACTTCGACCGCGTGTGGCCGGCGATACAGGCAAATCGTGCCGCGGTTTCGCAGGTGGCGTTTAGTTTGGATGGCGTCACGCGGGAAACACACGATCGCTGGCGCGGTAAGGGATCATTTGATCGGCTCGTTCGGGCGTTTACTCGTTGTTACGTCGCGAAGCTGCCCTTTGTGATGAAGATCGTGATCCGGCGTGACCTCGTGGACCAACTCGAACAGATCGCAGTCTTCGCCGCCAGAATGGGCGCCGCATCGCTGCACTTCGTTCACGTGATGCCGACCTCGAGTGCCGTGGCTGACGATTCCGCGTTGAGTCGTGAGGAGCAGCGCGTGGCAGAAGAGGAGATCGCGATTCTCGCGCGAATCTTCAAGATGGAGATCGGGATCGATGTCGGTTATTACAACATCGATGAGCAGCGCCCGCCGTGCGCACCACTGGCGGGGAAGAGCATGAATATTGATTATCGTGGATGGCTGACGCTTTGCTGCAATCTGTCGGGGTTTCGTGGGGCGGCGGAAGAGAGTGATGTGGTGGCGGATCTGAATGTTGAGTCGTTCGCGTCAGCGCATGCTAAGTTTCGCGCGCTGGCAGAATCGCAACTGGAGAAGCGCAAGGATGCGCTGGTGTCTCTGCGGGCGCGCGGCGTGACACCGGATCTCTTCACCGGCTCGCCTTGTTTGTTTTGTTTGCAAAGCTTCGGGAAGATCCCATGGCGCGAGAATTTCAAATAGGTGCTCCCCGCAAAGGCGGGGGGATTCCTTCTTTGTGATCATCGATATAAAGACTCTCAAAGGATTCCTTCCCGTCGACGCCGTCGTAGTCGATGGGCGGCCTGGTCTGTCGTGGATGGATATGACGGGAATCGATCTCGTTGAACCGTTCTTCCACCAAACAGTCGCACGTGCGAAGCAAGCAAACCGCCGCGAAGTCTTCACTGAATTCGACGTACTGCTCCAACTCGAAAAAACCCTCGACAGCGTCGCCCCCACCGGTTTCATCTTTCACTCCTCGCGCTGCGGCTCGACGCTTGTCTCCAACGCCTGCCGCGCGATTCACGACTCGATCGTTCTCTCCGAACCAACCGCTGTCGATAAACTAATCGCGCGATTCATTACCGACGCACCCGCAGGCAGCGTCAAAGAATCACTTTACTCCATCTTCCTGCGCGGCGTGGTCCACGCACTAGGCCAGCGCCGCCACGGAACCGAGAAGCACCTCATCGTGAAGTTCGCCTGTTGTAGCTTCACGCAGTTCGAACGCATCCACCGCATCTGGCCAACCGTCCCGTGGCTCTTTCTTTATCGCGATCCAGTCGAAACGATCGTTTCGAATCTCGCCGACGTTCCTCCATGGTTGTTGGACAACGACCGCCGCGTAGTCGCTTCGATCATGGACGTTTCCACGGCTGAAGCCGACAAAATGCCACTCGAAGAGATTTGCGCGCGCACGATCGGAGGCTTCTATTCCCTCGCGCATCGTCTTGCACCCGAAGGCGGCATGTTGCTTAATTACAAGCAACTGTCGTTACCCGTAATATCCGGTGTGCTGAATTTTTTTAACTTGATCCCCTCCGCCGAGGAGATCGAAAAGATATCAAGGGGAAGTCGAACCTATTCGAAGGAAGCCACCGGCGCGCGCGCGTTCGTCGCCGACAGCGAAACCAAGCAACAACGTGCTTCCGAATTCATTCGAGAGCTTGCAGAAAAATGGGCCATGGAACCCTACCGGCAGCTCCACAACCATCCACAGATTCAAGAACGAAATCATGACTAATCTGGTCCCGGGCAAACATGTAGTCGTTACCGACTTCGACGGCGGCGAAGGAATACTCGTCGATCTCAACACCAAAAAATATTATCAACTCAACGAGACTGCGATGATCGTTTGGAAAGGTCTGGAACAAGGCAAGACGACCCACGAGATCGCCGCCGACATCACTTCCAGTTACGAAGTCGGGCTCGACAAAGCCACTCTCAGCGTGGAACGAATCGTTGATAACTTCCAAACTTACAAACTCGTCAGCGCGAAGTGAACGGCGACTGCAAATCAAATATGCCGTTCTGACGCTCGCGATCTTCCTGCCGCTCTTTTGGGCATTCCTGTCCGTTCGAAATCTATATCCCATCGCCGCCTGGAACGTAATGATGGCGGGGGGCGATCTCGAACGCGGCCGTTCTTACTGCATTCTGAGAGGTGAAACAGTCTCGGGCGAGACCATCGAGATTCGACCGATCAAACTAACGAACGCCTTGTACAGCCGTACCTGGACCATGGTGAACGCGACGATCGGCAATCAGAGTTTTAAGCTCGCTTCGATTCATCCCGAGAACGAAGAACTCGTGCGTCGCTTCGGCGGCGTTGAGAATCTTCCGCCCGGCGTGCGTTTGCCCGACTTACTTCAGGCGTGGGGCGATCTCTACAACAACGAACAGCCGGCTTCTTCACCGCAGCGCC
>JBIOVO010000285.1:0-10350 GCA_044867735.1 Pyrinomonadaceae bacterium
GAATGAGCAAGTAGAAGCGGGGGCAAGCCCCTCTTCCTGACTTGCTCTTTCCAAGTATCAGATTGCAGTCTGGAGACGCAGAGCGACTAAAAAGAAATTTTCTCGGTCCAAGTTAGTCGTGCGCAGGTAATTCACCCTTTCATGCCCGACCTCCCAAACAACATGGACTCAGCCGGCCCTGACTCACTGCCCGAATACATTGCTCATTATCGCATCCTTCGGCGACTCGGTAAGGGTGGCATGGGTGAAGTCTTGCTAGGTGAAGACACCAAACAACACGGCCGCAGAGTCGCTCTTAAGGTGCTGACGCCCGAACTGACAAAATCCGAAAGCCGCTTGCGTCGTTTCAAGCAGGAGGCGCGGGCGGTGCTGGCGCTCAATCATCCGAACATCCTTACCATCTTCGAGATTGGCGAGTCGGCCGACGGTTACTACATCGCCACTGAATACATCGAAGGCGAAACATTACGTCAGTGTCTCTGGCGTGGTCCATTGAAGCTTGATGAGATTCTCGGCGTCGTAATTCAGGTGGCGATGGCTCTCGAAGCGGCGCACGCTGAGGGCATCGTTCACCGCGACATCAAGCCCGAGAACATCATGTTGCGTCAGGACAGGTTTGTCCGCGATCGGATCGTAAAGGTGTTGGACTTTGGCCTGGCGAAACTAACCGATCGAGAAGGTTCGCTTTCGAATCCCGAAGCCGTGACGATTCCGATTTCGGAAACCAATCCCGGCACGATCATGGGCACCTCTGGATACATGTCGCCGGAACAGGCGCAGGGCGACGCGATCGACTCGCGAACAGACATTTTTAGTTTGGGCGTGGTGCTTTACGAAATGGTCGCTGGTGAACCGCCTTTCAAAGGAAAGACTGACAGCCACACGCGCGTTTCGATCATCGATCACGATCCGGCTCCACTGACACACCACGTTGAGCAGGTGCCACGGCAACTCGATCGCATCGTTTCCAAAGCGCTCGCGAAAGACAAGCGCAACCGTTATCAAACGATTACAGATCTCAAACTCGATCTCGAAAGGCTTCGCGACGAGCTTCACATTTCCGAAAGCAATCCGGAGATAGTCAGACATTCAGGCCGCGTGACGCAGCCGGAGATGCTTTCGTCAATGCCAACAGTGGTCAGAAGTCAAGTTGACACTGTTGCCGAGCGTGCAAGGATTTCGAGTCATTCAACCTCTGATCAAGTCGCGCCACAGAAACAGACAAGATGGTGGGCCTACGGCGTCCTGGGTGTGCTCGCTGTTTCGATCGTGGTGGGTGTGGTGATGTTTGCTTCTTCGTCGCCACCGATCAACTCCGTCGCGATTCTGCCTTTCGTTAACGACAGTAAAGATCCGAGCGCTGAGTATCTTTCCGATGGCCTGACTGAAAGCATCATCAACAGTCTGTCGCAACTTCCGAATCTGAAAGTGATGTCGCGAAATGCTGCATTCCGGTTCAAGGGTTCGAATCAGGATCCGGTCGAAGCAGGGCGGAATCTGAACGTCGGCGCCGTGCTCACGGGCCGGCTCGTGAAGCTCGACGATCGTTTGGTTATCAAAACCGAATTGATAAAAGTCGCAGACGGTTCGCAGCTTTGGGGCGCGGAGTACAACAGCGCTCTCGCCGACCTCTTTTCCGTGCAGGATGAGGTGTCGAGAAAGATCTCGCAGAGTTTGCGTTTGCGTTTGTCGGGCGAAGATGAGGAGAAACTGGCCCGGCGTTACACGAAAGACGCGGAGGCCTATCAGCTTTACCTGAAAGGAAGATACTTCTGGAACCGGCGCAACGAAGAAGGTTTTCGCAACGGCATCGAGTACTTCAAACGGGCGGAAGAGAAGGACCCGACGTTTGCGTTGGCGTTTTCCGGACTCGCCGATTCATACGCGCTGCTTTGCGATATCGGCGTCGTGCGGCCAGTGGATGAAATGCCGAAAGCGAAAGCGGCGGCGCAGAAAGCTGTCGATGCTGATCCAGGATTGGCTGAAGCTTACACGTCGCGCGCGTTTGTCCGGCTTGCTTACGATTGGGATTGGCTCGGTGCGCAGAACGATTTCCAACAGGCGCTGAAGTTGAATCCGAAGTATCCGACCGCGCACCAATGGTACGCGTCGTACCTCATGCAGATGGGCAAGTTTGCTTTGGCGAAAGCGGAGATTGAAGAAGCTCACAAACTGGATCCGCTCTCGCCGATCATCAGTGCCAATGCAGGTCTGTATTCGTACTACGAACACAACTACGACGATGCGATCGCGAAGTATATGGTGACGTTGCAGAGCGATCCCGACTTCTGGGTGGCGCGGCATTACCTGGCGCTGGCGTACGTGCAAAAGGGAATGCACAACGAGGCGATCGTAGAGCTGCGCAAACTGATCAAGGCGCCGGAGAGTGGTCGAGTGCCGGATAAAGTTGTTGAGGGTGAGACTGAGGCCTCGGCGTCGCTCGGATTTGCGTACGGGATGGCGGGTAAACAAACTGAGGCGCGAGCGATACTCAACCAGCTCGAAGCGCTTTCGCAGCGGCGATACGTTTCTCCGCTCTACGCTGCGATCGTTTGCGCGGGTCTGAAGGAGAAGGATAAGGCGGTTGACTATTTGAACAAGGCGTACGAGGCGCGGCATCCGGGGTTGGTGCTGATCCGGATCGATCCGATGTTTGATGGGTTACGAGGGGATGAAAGCTTCAAGCAGTTGACGAAGCGCTTCGAACCCATTCCATAAAAGACTTTCTCACGCCAAGACGCAAAGGCGCAAAGGTATGACCCTCCGGGCTGCCGAAGGTCTTAACTTTGCGCCTTTGCGCCTTGGCGCGAGAAAACTTTATAAAGTGCTCAACAACTCTTCCAAATCCCGAGGAAGCGCCGACTCAAACTTCACAAACTCTTTCGTCACCGGATGTGTAAAGCCCAGCTTCTCCGCATGCAGAAAGTGACGCTTCAAGTGCCGAACACGCGCGCGCAGTTGTGGATCCGAGATCGTGTTGTCGCGCCCGCCGCCGTACGTCTCATCTGCGACAACCGGATGCTTCATCCACGCCAGGTGCACGCGAATCTGATGCGTCCGTCCTGTCTTTAACTCCACATCCAGCAGCGTGAATCGCTCGAACGAACGCCGCACTCGAAACAGCGTCAACGCATTGCGCCCGCCACGCACCACCGCCATGCGTGTACGGTTTGAAGGATCGCGCGCGAGCGGTTGCTCGATGCGTCCTGAACCCGCCGCGACACGCCCGTGTACCAGCGCCACATACGACTTGAACACAGTCCGATCCCGAAATTGATCGGAAAGATCTTCCAACGCCGCGGCCGTCTTTGCGACGACCAGCAAACCGGAAGTGTCCCGATCGAGCCGGTGAACAATTCCCGGCCTCACACCGCTAGCCGGCAGAGTTTGAAAGTGATAAGCAAGCGCGTTTGCGAGGGTGCCGGAGGGTGTACCTGACGCCGGATGGACCACAAGCCCCGCCGGTTTGTTTACCACCACGAGAGCTTCGTCTTCATAGACGATCTCGAGCGGAATGTTCTCCGGAGCAAAGGTATCTGCCTCCGGAGCAATCAACTCCACTTCAACTTCATCGTGTTCGCGGAGTTTGTAAGAGGGTTTCGACGGTTTGCCGTTGACGAGAACGTCTTCACTCTCGATCAACTTCTGTAGACGGGCGCGGCTCCACTGTTCGATCTGCGAGGCAAGGTAAGCATCCAAACGCACACCTGCCTCATCCGCCGTAATCCGTAAGATCCGTGTTTCATCCATTCCGGCGTTCGAAATCTTTCATAAACGACACCAGCGCTTCTACTCCTGCACGCGGAAATGCGTTGTAGATCGAAGCTCGAATTCCTCCCACCGAACGGTGTCCTTTCAGCCCGTCGAGTCCCTGCGCGGTTGCGTCGGCAACAAACTTCTTCTCCAGTTCTTCGGCGGGTAGACGAAACGTGACGTTCATTGTCGAACGGCAATCGATGTCTGCGTGCCCGCGATAGAAATCGGTAGCATCGATCGCATCGTAGAGCAGTTTTGCTTTCTCTTCGTTCTCACGCTCCATCGCGCCGAGGCCGCCCTTTTCCTGGATCCACTTGCAAACGAGGGAAAGGATATAAATGCCCCACGTGTTGGGAGTGTTATAGAGCGACTTGTTTTCGATGTGCGTGCGATAGTCGAGCATTGTCGGCAGGTTTTCAGGAGCGCGTTGAGGGAGATCGTCGCGAAGAATGACAACAGTGAGACCGCTTGGTCCCATGTTCTTCTGCGCGCCCGCATAGATCATCCCATATCGTTCAATGTCAATGACGCGAGAAAGAATGTCCGACGAACTGTCGCAAACTAGCGGAACATCGCCAACGTTCGGCTCACGATTCCAAACGACGCCTTCGATCGTTTCATTGCTGGTGATGTGCACGTACGAAGCGTGTGGGTTAAGACTCATCTCGTCGCGCGACGGCACGCGCGTAAAGCCACCGTCTGCCATCGTGGCAGCAACGTTCACGCCGCCGACTTTCTTCGCTTCCTTCAGGGCTTTCTTGCCCCAGCTTCCGGTGATGACGTAGTCAGCGCTGCCATCCGCAGGGAGGAAGTTCATGGGTATCATCGAGAACTGCAAACTCGCGCCGCCCTGTAGAAAGAGGATGTGATAGTTGGTTGGGATCTTCAGCAGGTCGCGCAGACCGGATTCGGCTCGAGCGATGATCTCGTCAAACGTCTTCGAGCGATGGCTGATTTCCATCACCGACATGCCGACGCCCGGCAGGCTCAACATATCGCGTTGAGCTTCTTCCAAAACAGGGACCGGCAACACCGCCGGTCCAGCGCTAAAGTTAAAGATACGTTCCGTCATGCGAATCTCCCGTGTCCAAATCATTTGAGCTCGAAGTTCAGAGTTCAACCTTTAGGTTGTTTTCTCGCGCACGCAAGCTAAAGCTTGAACTCTGAACTAGTCACTCTTCAAAACGCGAACGCAGAGCGTTACCGACAAGCTTGATCGCGAGCGTACGAGGCACAAAGCGCTCAGCCTGGATCGTAAACCAGTTGGTCCAACCCGATATGACCGCGCTCTTTTGGCGCGCGAGTGCATTGAGCGTTGTTTCAACTACCTCTTCCGGTGTTTGCACCTGGCGCAGCGGTGGACGATCCATCTCCGATGCCTCGAAGAAATTGGTTTCCGTCACGCCGGGACACAAAGCCATCACGTGCACTCCGTGCAGGCGGTTCTCGTCCCACAAAGCTTCTGTAAACGAAAGCACGAACGCTTTCGTCGCGGCGTAAGTGGCCATGTAAGGCACTGCCTGAAACCCTGCGGTCGAAGCGACATTGATGATGGTGCCGCGCTTTCGCTCGCGCATCGGGCCAAGGAACCTGTGTGTGACTGCCACGATCGCGCGAACGTTGAGTTGGATCATTTGTAGTTCACGATGGAGATCCAGGGTGGCAAAGTCGCCCATCGAACCGAAGCCGGCGTTGTTGATCAGCATCTCGATCTCGAGGTCGCGTTTCTTCGTTTCCTCAAAAAGCTGATCCGCTGCGTCGGGTTGTTGTTCCAGATCAAGTACGACGTACTGCGCACGAATGCTCGTCAAGCGGCCTAGTTCGTTGCACAACGCAACCAACTTCTCTTCGGAACGCGCCACCAGCAACACGTTTCGGCCGCGGGCTGCGAGCTTGCGGGCAAACGCCGCTCCAATCCCCGACGAAGCTCCAGTGATGAGGGTAGTATTCATTGCGAAGAGAACCGCAAGAACTTGATTACTTCAAGTCGAGCAGATCGAGCTCGATGATGTCGGCATTGGTCGTTTCTAAAGTTTGGAGACATTCCCTCGTCGGCGCATTGTCCAGGTTGATGCGGGCCACGGCAGCAGCGGCGCCTTCGAAAACGATATTCTCCATCTCCTGCACGTTGATCTGTTCGGCCTTGATCGCATCGAGCACGCTCGCAAGTACGCCGGGGCGGTCGAGGTGACGGACCACGAGCCGATGCGTCGCGGGTGTTTGGCGCGCGAGATTAACCACGTTCGGCACCTTTCCGGTCTCCTTAAACTCCTTCACGATGCGCACAGTCTCAGCGGCGATCGCTTCCTGCGCCTGGTCAGTCGAGGCGCCCACGTGGTGCGTTCCGTAAAGTCCATCTTCCTTGACGATGTCGTCGTGAAACTCGCCCGTGCTGCTGGTTGGTTCAACTGCGTAAACATCCAGCCCAGCGCGAATGCCGCGACTCTTCATCGCGTCGGCGAGCGCTTTTTGATCGACCACTTCGCCACGAGCAGTGTTGATGAAATACGAACCGGGTCGCATCACGCTGAAGAAGTCAGCGTCAAGCAGGTGTTTGGTCTCGGGATTCAGTGCCAGGTGCACGCTAACTACATCAGCATCGGCCGCGACCGCTTTTGGCGATTCTTTCAACTCAACGCCCAGCGCAGCGGCGCGCTCGGGCGTCAAACTCCGGCTCCATGCCACCACGGACATGCCGAACGAGCGAGCGCGAGGAATCATTTCCTGACCAATCTTGCCGACGCCAATCAAACCGAGCGTGCGTCCGAATAGTCCGCGTGCTTTGGAAAACTCTTTCTTGTTCCACTCTCCTCGTCGCAAGGCGATGACGTTGTCTGCTATTCGTCGATCGAGAGCGAGTATCAGGGCGAAGGCGAGTTCAGCGACTGCGATGGAGTTCTTGCCAGGACAATTCGAGACGTAGATGCCGCGCTTCGAAGCGGCAGAGACATCGATCGTGTTGTAACCCGCGCCGGCTCGGACCACGAGCTTCACTGGTCCAGCGTCGAGCATCGGTTCAGTCACCTTCGTGCCTCTGACTACGAGCACGTCGGGCGCTTCACGCTTGATCGCTTCAGTCAGTGAATCATCTTTGGCGTCCGGTTCGTAAGAGATCTCGCAGCCGATCGCCTGCAAGCCGTCTCGGCCGGATTGTTCGAATTTGTCTGCTATTAGAACTCGCATTTTGTTAAGTCCAGAGATCAAATCAGGATTACTCGCGCAAAGGCGCAAAGGCGCAAAGTTATGACCCTCGGCGGCCAGAGGTCTGAACTTTGCGCCTTTGCGTCTTTGCGCGAGTAATCTTCATCACAACCTCAAATCGTATGAATCAACAACCCATCCCTCAACTTCGGCTCGAACCAGGTTGACTTCGGCGGCATGATTTCGTTTGCATCAGAGACCATCAACAGCTCGGCAACTGTTGTCGGGTAGAGTGAAAAAGCAACTGCCGCTTTTCCCTCGTTAACCAAACGTTCGAGCTCTTTCGTTCCACGCAGGCCGCCGATGAAATCCACGCGCTTATCAGTTCTGACGTCCTTGATGCCGAGAATCGGATCGAGCAGCCGGTCCTGAAGAACACTCACGTCGAGCATCGCTACGGTTCCGGTTGGCAAGGTCGAGGCGGGGCTCAGTTGTAAGCCATACCACTTCCCATCGAGATACATGCTCCACTCGCCCTGCTTCTCGGGTTCAGGTCGAGCATTCTCGCTGAGCGTAAACTGCTCCTGGACCGCGTTAAGAAACTGTTCTTTCGACAGTCCATTCAGATCCTGGACCGTGCGGTTATAAGCAAGTATCTGCACTTGCGAGTCAGGAAAAATGACGGTCAGAAAATAGTTGTAATCTTCCTTGCCGGTGTGCGCGAAGCTTCCTTCTCTCAACTCAGCACGCGCGCGGCTCGCGCTTGCTGCACGATGATGTCCGTCGGCGATGTAAAGCAGTGGCACTGACTCAAAGCTCTTCACGAGCGCGTCAGTTTCCTTCAAGCGCCAGATCGTGTGACGAACTCCATCCGCGGCAGTCAGATCGTAGAGCGGTTCGGCGTCAATCGCCGCGTCCACCTGTTTATCGATCTCTTCACGTTGTCGATAAGTCAGAAAGACTGGCCCGGTTTGGGCGCGCAACATGAGCATGTGACGCGTGCGATCGTCTTCCTTATCACGTCGCGTGCGCTCGTGCTTGCGAATGGTGCTGTTGTCGTATTCATCGACCGAACAACAGGCGACGATGCCGACCTGCTCGTGATCTCCCATGATCAGCCGATACAGATACAAACTCGGCTCAGCTTCTTTGTCGAGCGGGGCTTCTGCAATCAGCTTCTCAAAATTCTCGACAGCCTTGCGATAGACCGCGTCGCTGTGGATGTCGGTGCCGGGCGGCAGGTCGATCTCAGGACGCGAGACGTGCAGAAAACTGAGCGGATTTCCGGCGGCGAGAGCACGAGCCTCATCGGTATTGATGACGTCATAAGGCACACTGGCTACCAGTTGGGCCTGTCCAGCTTGCGGACGCAAAGCACGAAAGGGACGAATAACCGCCACAGATCCTCCTACAACGACTACATTCCGGATTGTTATAAAGACTTTGTTGAAGGTTATGACAGGATTACAAGTTTTACAAGTAAGGCTAAAATCAGTCGAATGAGAAAAGTAGGTCGCCTAATGATCGGGTTTGGTCGCAGGGTTGTATCGCGACCGGGCGAAGCGTGGCTTTTGTGCCGCATGGCTTGGTGGGTTGTCGTTTTGTCGGTCGTAGCGCGATGGTATTCATTGCCTCGGGCGCTGGAGATCGTTGCGGGAACTCACAACTCTCACCAGACCAGGACAAGTCAGGAAGATCTTGCGCGCGTGATCGATCTCTTACTTTCAGCGGATGTGTTGATGTTCAAACCCGTCTGCTGGAAGCGTGCGGCCGTGTTGCACCGCTACCTCTTGCGCAACGGAATTGATACGCGGATCATTTTTGGCGTGCGCAACGATGCCGAAGGTAAGGTTGACGGTCACGCGTGGCTCGAGTCGAATGGTACGCCGATCCTCGAGAACACCCCTCCGGAATATGTCGTGACTTACAGCTTCCCGTAAAAAGCAATCCACAGATTACACAGATGTGATCTGCGTAATCTGTGGACCGGTTTAAGTGATTGTTATGGTAGAGCTTCGACGTTGAAGAAAAACTTAAAGCTTCCTGTTTGCTGAATGCCAAGCAGGAATCTCACGTCGATAGACGCGCCATTAGCAAGCGGAGTCGCCAACGTTACTGTTCCGGCCGACATCGACGAATTGAAGCCACCGCCGTTTGGTTGTGACGGAGGCTGCTCGAGCGTTGTTCCATTAACATTTACGTTGCTCGTGCCGCTGCCGCACGGTGGACGATCGACCGTCACCACCACAGTGGTAGAAGTTCGCGGTCGCAAGTCGGCAATGCCACTCGGCGCCGGGAAGGTTGTGAGATCGACTATGCGAAAGCGCAAGCGGGTTACGTTTCCGCCGGTGTTGTTTACGATCGTTCTGCGAATATCCAAAGTGCCAAACGTGGAGTTATTCGCTGGATCGGAAGTGAAATCACGAACGCGGTTCGGTGGCGACGCCGCGGCAACGCAGATATCCAGGAGGTTCGCAGCGAAAGAAGCATTACGCTCAATCGGCGAACTCAGGTTCTCAGGTCCAGGTGCGCCGAGGCGTTGGCCCGCGCCGGCCGACGTGCCGTTAGTATCGACAAACACGAAGTCAGCGGCGTTGTTGTTCGTATCTTTTAGGTTTCCACCTGTGGGACACGCTCCGAAAGTCGTGATCGAACCACCCTTACCGCAGTTATCACGGTAGAACGCGTAATCGATCGAGAATGGAGTCAGTGCCGGATAACCGGTTCCTTCTTTGTAGAGCGTGTTTGCTTCGGAAGTTGAACCGACCGCGTCGAGACGGTTCGCCAGGACGAAGTTGGCCCCAACGCTAGTATTGAAGATCGCGATACCGGCGTTGTCGGGAATATCAGTCGTGTAAGTGGCATCGCCAGTGGCGGTGGTGCCGTTACCAGCCGGATATGAAGCGAGGCTGTAGCCAACGCTGTTCGTGCAAAGATAATGACCCCGGTTAGGTATAACCGTGCCATTTGGAATAACGCAGCGAGCAACACCGTTTGAGGCAGCGATGGCATAACCGGTACCGCCGCCGGCGACGGTATGGTCCGCACCGCTGTTGTTGGCAACCTCAATGAACTCATCGTTCGCGCCATTTGGACCACGAACGCGGAACTCGGAAATAACTAACTGGGCTGATGCCACCTGGGCCAGGCCAAGCAGCATGAAGACCACGCCAGTCGAGACAACGGAAAGCCGTAATGACTTAGACATGCGTATTTTAATCTCCTTTTAGGTGGGCCCACGATGTTCAGTGTGGCGGCAAACCGTATCATGCTTTTTTGAAGAGAGTCAACGAAATTTAACAGTACAAAAGAGTACGCAATGGCAACACTAACGGCAGAAACTCGGTTGTAATATCAACGTAGTCAGGCAGTTATGACTTTGTGGGATTTCGTACATACCACTCGCAAGCAAAAAAGCACTAATGATCACCAGCCTAAAAGCGGTCTCACGCA